>NZ_JBHXFA010000024.1:27633-58387 GCF_042724175.1 Streptomyces sp. NPDC127084 | reverse complement strand
GAAGCACTCCGTCCGGCGCCCTCAGGCGTCTGTGTCCGCCGACGGCGACACTGCCCGTGGGCGGCGCCAGGCCGCTGGGCGGGCCGTGCCTCAGGCCTACTTGTGGGCGGAACGGGGCCGGTCCGACTTGTCCAGCACCATCACCAGGCCCGCGATCACCAGGAACAGCACGATCGGCAGCACCACGTACAGCCCGACCGTCTCGATCGCACTCAGGCCGGGACCCGGGTCGTCACCGTCGTCGCGGGTCAGGGCGAGCGCCGGGGACGACATGAGCAGCATCATCAGCGTCGTACCGGCCGCGACGGCGCCGGCGCGCAGAGCGTTCTTCTTGTCCACGGTGCAAACGTAGCGAACCACTAAGCGGGCCGCGCGCCCGGGGTGCCCGTACGGGAAGCATCCCCCGCGGGGTCCTGAGCGGGCCGCGGCCGGAAGACCTCCATCAGCGCGTGCAGCCGCGGCGACGCCGCCAGCGCCTCAAGGGTCAGCGGACGCCCATCGGCGTCCGCGACGGGCAGCCGCCAGTTCGGGTACTGGTCCCAGGTGCCGGGAAGGTTCTGGGGTCTTCGGTCCCCCACCGCGTCCGGCAGCCAGACGCCCACCATCCGCGCGGGCGTGCGCAGCAGGAAGCGGTAGACGGCGCGGATACCGCCCTCCTCATCGAGCCTGCCCTCGGGCAGCAGCCCCAGCCTGGCCAGATACGCCAGCCACGCCTCCACATCGGCCGACTCGTCCCGGTGCTCCTGCTCCAGCGGCCGGGCGAGCAGCCCGAGGCGGTGCCGCAGCGCCACATGGTCGCCACTGAGCCGGGCGGCGGTGGACGGCAGATCATGGGTGGTGGCCGTCGCCACGCAGCCCTCCCGCCACTCCCCGGGCGGCAGCGGGCGGCCCGAGCCGGTCCAGTCACGCTCGAACCAGAGCACGGACGTACCGAGTACACCCCGGCGCGCCAGGATCTCCCGGACGCCGGGTTCGACCGTGCCGAGGTCCTCCCCTATGACCACGGCCCCTGCCCGGCGCGCCTCCAGCACCAGCACGGCGAGCATCGCCTCGGCGTCGTACCGGACATACGCGCCGTCGGTCGGCTCGGCGCCGGCCGGCACCCACCACAGCCGGAAGAGGCCCATCACATGGTCGAGCCGCAGCGCGCCCGCGTGGCGCAGCAGCTCCCTGAGCAGCCCCCGGTACGGGGCGTAGTCCGCGGCCGCGAGGGCGTCGGGGCGCCACGGGGGCAGGCCCCAGTCCTGTCCCCGCGCGTTGAAGGCGTCGGGGGGCGCGCCGACGGACATCCCTCCCGCGAAGACGTCCTGCTGGGCCCAGGCGTCCGCGCCTCCCGGGTGTACGCCCACGGCGAGGTCGTGCACCACACCGACGGCCATTCCCGCGTCCCGGGCGGCGCGCGACGCCGCGGCCAGTTGCCCGTCGGTCAGCCAGGCCAGCCGGCAGTGGAAGTCGACCCGGTCCATCAGCTCGCCCCTGGCCCGGGCGGTCTCCGTGGAGCGGGGGTCGCGCAGGCCGGACGGCCAGCGGTGCCAGTCGGAGCCGTACACCTCGGCCAGCGCGCACCAGGTCGCGTGGTCGTCCAGTGCCTGGCCCCGCTCGGCGAGGAAGTCGCAGTACGCGGCACGCCTGCCGGGCCCCAGCGGAACGAGGTGGAGCAGCTCCAGGGCCTGGAGCTTGAGCGCCCACACCGCGTCCCGGTCGATCAGCGCGCCCTTGTCCAGAACCGAGGCCCGCAATCCTGCCGCCTTCTCGGCAAGCGCCTCCAGCCGTAGCCGGTCCGGGCCGGTGACATGGGCGTACTCGGGGATGTCCTCGATCCGCAGATGCACCGGATCGGGGAAGCGGCGGGAGCTCGGACGGTACGGGGAGGGGTCGGTGGGCGCTCCGGGCACGGCCGCGTGCAGAGGGTTCACCTGGACGAACCCGGTGCCGAGCGAGCGTCCGGCCCAGCTCGCGAGTTCGGCGAGGTCGGCGAGGTCGCCCATGCCCCAGGAGCGCCCGGACAGCAGGGAGTAGAGCTGCACCAGGAACCCGTGTACGCGCCGAGGCGGCTGGGGCACGGCGTCGGGGGCGACGATGAGGCAGGCCCTGGCCGTGCGGCCGTCGGCGGTACGGATGTCCAGGCGGTGCACTCCGGTGGGCAGCAGGGCCCAGGGGGCTGAGGCGTCCACGGCAGGCGGTGCTTCCCGGCCCGGCACCTCGGACTGCGGCACCTCGGAATCCGGCGACTCGGAATCCGGCGACTCGGAATCCGGCGCGTCCGGGACCGGTGCCGCCCGGTCCCCGAGGGCGGGGGGCAGTTCCGCCGTGAGCGCCCCTGCGGCGCGGGGGACCCGCACGCCGCCGCTGGGGCCGTGCGGCTCCCGCCACTCGCGCGTGCCGCCGTCCTCCAGCCGGACCCGCACCCGCGTGCCTGGCGGGAGCGCGACGGGCGCTCCGGGGACGCGCGGTCCGGCGGCCGGGGATCCCGTGGCCTCCAGGGGCGCCATGGCCGGGAGCCAGTGCACCACCGTCGGCGGCAGCAACCGGTCCGCCGCAGCGGCTTCGGCGGCGGCTAGCGCGGAGCGGACGGCCCCCGGAGCGGAGGCGTCGACGCCCAGCGCGGCGAGGACCGCGACCACCGTGGCCTCGGGGACCGGGACGGTGACGCCGGGTGAAGGCGAGTGGGAGGTGGCGACACCGTGCAACGCGGCCAGGCGGTCCAGGCCCATTCAGACTCCTGGGGACTCCGAGCCGCCGGCCGGGCCGGGGGCGGTGGATTCGCTGGTGAGGGGGGTTGCGGCGGTGAGCGGGGGCTCGCTGGTCAGCGGGAGGGCGTCGGCCAGCGGCGGCTCGCTGGTCAGCGGTGCGACGACGGAGAGCGAGGGCTCGCTGGTGAGCGGACCGGGTACCTGTTTGGACAGGGTGGCGGTGAACCGAAGCGGTGCGGACGTGGCCACAGGGGCCTCCTCAGGGTGGCTGCGGGTTCGTACGGGTCAGTGCAGCCCTACCCATTGGGCGGAGCCGCAGACGTACACCCCGTCTCAACGTGTGCTGCGTCACATTCTGCGTCACGCACGGGAGTTGAGAGGTCACCGCGCGCGGACACGCGCACAGGCAGCGAGGAGGGCGGAAGAGGAGTGGCGGTGCCTGGCAGCCTCTCCGCACGGGGGCGGTATCGCCCAAGGTGCCGAATCGGTCGCACAACGTTGACGCGAGGTGGCGAGAGGAGCCCGTCCGTGCGGTTCGGACGGAGCAGGCGCCGACGCCCGCCGCCGCGTTCGCCGTCCGGCGGACCGCCCGGGCGGCGGCGGAGCGCCCGTCCCACCGGTCCCCGGCAACACGAAGGCCCGGTCTCTCAGGCTGAGACGCCGTCGATCCGGGCCATCACATCATCCGCTCCATACGGTTGCAGATACGGCAGCCAGCGCGGGTCCCGGTGCCCGGTCCCGATGATCCGCCACGCGAGACCGCTCGGCGGAGCGGGCTGGTGCCGCAGCCGCCAGCCCACCTCGTGCAGGTGCCGGTCGGCCTTGACGTGGTTGCAGCGGCGGCAGGCCGCCACCACGTTGTCCCAGACGTGCTGACCCCCGCGGCTGCGCGGAATCACGTGGTCGACGCTGGTCGCGACGCCACCGCAGTACATGCAGCGGCCTCCGTCGCGCGCGAACAGCGCACGCCGGGTCAGAGGAACGGGCCCCCGATAGGGGACCCGCACAAAGCGCTTGAGCCTCACCACACTGGGCGCGGGGATCACTCGGGTAGCGCTGTGCATGAAGGCGCCGGACTCCTCGAGAGAGACGGCCTTGTTCTCGAGGACGAGGACGAGCGCGCGGCGGAGCGGTACGACGCCAAGGGGCTCGTACGACGCGTTGAGGACCAGGACATGCGGCACGGATGCCTCCTTGTACGCCGGCGGCGCGTGGCTCGCGCCGGGACGATCTGCCCTCAGTCTCTCCTCCTGCCTGGTCGAAGCGCCACTACGTACCTGTAACGGGCCGGGACGATTTTCTGTGTGGTCGGCCACACCATCTGGCCCTCCCCCACCCGCGTCCCCGCCCGGAACGTCCCCGAGTGACCCTTGTCTCTCCTTCGGAGATAACGCTCGGGTCACGATGGATCCCCCGTTAGTGTGGTGAACCGCCGCAAGACCTGGAGGTACCCAGCTGTGTCCCTGGCCGCCGATCCGTCCACCCCGCCCGTCACCCTCGACGAGGCCGCGGAGCGGGCCAACGACGCCGCGGGCTGGGTGGAGCAGAACTGGTCCACCTGGCTGAACGTCGGCCTGCGGATCCTGCTGATCGTGGCGATCGCCGTAGTGCTGCGGATCTTCGTCCGCCGCGCCCTCACCAGGCTGATCGAACGGATGAACCGCAGCGCCCAGGCCGTCGAGGGCACCGCGCTCGGCGGGCTCCTGGTGAACGCCGAGCGCCGCCGTCAGCGCTCGGAGGCCATCGGATCGGTGCTCCGTTCGGTGGCGTCGTTCACGATCCTGGGGACGGCGGGCCTGATGGTGCTCGGCGCGCTGGACATCAATCTCGCCCCGCTGCTGGCCTCCGCGGGTGTCGCGGGCGTGGCGCTGGGCTTCGGTGCCCGGAACCTGGTCACCGACTTCCTCTCCGGCGTGTTCATGATCATCGAGGACCAGTACGGCGTCGGCGACACCGTCGACGCGGGTGTCGCGTCCGGTGAGGTGATCGAGGTCGGTCTGCGGGTCACCAAGCTGCGCGGGGACAACGGAGAGATCTGGTACGTCCGCAACGGCGAGGTCAAGCGCATCGGAAACCTGAGCCAGGGCTGGGCCACGGCGTCCGTCGATGTGAACGTACGCCCCACCGAGGACCTCGCCACGGTCCGGAAGACCATCGAGCACGCGGCGGCCGGAATGTCCAAGGCCGAGCCCTGGAACGAGCGCCTGTGGGGCCCGGTCGAGGTCCTGGGCCTCACGGAGGTGCTGCTGGACCGGATGACCGTGTCCGTCTCCGTGAAGACCATGCCCGGCCAGGCCCTCGGCGTGGAGCGCGAGCTGCGCTGGCGGATCAAGCAGGCCTTCGACGAGGCGGGCATCCGGATCGTCGGCGGGCAGCCGCCCCAGACCGGCGAGGAGCAGCCGGTCGCGGATCCGACCGCGGGTATGGCCGCGCCGTCCGCGTACGCGTCGAACACCTCTCCGCAGTCGGTGGCCGCGTCCCCGCTGACGAAGTGACCTCCGCGTAGTCCGCCACCCCCTGGCGGGTAGGGACGGGTGCATGAGACCCGTGAAACTCGCCGTGGTGGGCGGCGGCTCCACCTACACGCCCGAACTGGTCGACGGGTTCGCCCGGCTGAGAGAGGTCCTGCCACTCGGTGAGCTGGTCCTCGTCGACCCGGCCGCCGACCGGCTCGAACGTGTCGGCGGGCTGGCCCGGCGGATCCTCGCCCGGCAGGGCCACCCCGCGACCGTCGCAACCACCGGCGACCTCGACAGCGGGGTGGCGGACGCGGACGCCGTACTGCTCCAGTTGCGCGTCGGCGGACAGGCCGCGCGGGAACAGGACGAGACCTGGCCGCTGGAGTGCGGCTGCGTCGGCCAGGAGACCACGGGCGCCGGCGGGCTGGCCAAGGCGCTGCGCACGGTCCCGGTGGTGCTGGACATCGCCGAGCGGGTGCGGCGGGCCAGCCCCGGCGCCTGGATCATCGACTTCACCAATCCGGTGGGCATCGTGACAAGGGCGCTGCTCCAGGCCGGGCACCGCGCGATCGGCCTGTGCAATGTCGCGATCGGTCTCCAACGGAGGTTCGCCAGGCTGCTGGGAGTCTCCCCTGGCGAGGTGCACCTGGAGCACCTCGGCCTCAACCACCTCACGTGGGAGACGGCGGTGCGCGTCGGCGGCCCCGAGGGTGCGGACGTCCTGCCGGAACTGCTCGCCGAACACGGCGCCGTGCTCGCCGACGCGCTGCGGCTGCCGCGCCCGCTGCTGGACCGGCTCGGCGTGGTCCCCTCGTACTACCTGCGGTACTTCTACGCGCACGACGAGGTCGTGCGGGAGCTGCGCACCAAGCCGTCCCGGGCCGCCGAGGTCGCCGGCATGGAGCGGCGGCTGCTGGAGCTGTACGGCGACCCCGCCCTGGACGAGAAACCGGCGCTGCTGGCCTCGCGCGGCGGGGCGTACTACTCGGAGGCGGCCGTGGAGCTGACCGCGGCGCTGCTCGGCGACGGCGGCGGTCCGTACAGCCAGTACCAGGTGGTGAACACGTACAACGACGGCACGCTGCCGTTCCTCCCGGACGACGCGGTGATCGAGGTGCGGGCCGCGGTCGGCCCGGACGGCGCGCGGCCCCTCGCCGTACCCCGGCCCGGCCCGCTGTACGAGGGGCTGATCGCACACGTCACGGCGTATGAGCGGCTCGCGCTGGAGGCGGCACTGCTCGGCGGCCGGGACCGAGTGTCCACGGCGCTGCTCGCACATCCGCTGATCGGTCAGTACACGCGCGCAGAGGCGCTCACCGAGCGACTGATCGCACACAACCGGGAGCATCTGGCGTGGGTGTGAGCTCAGCGGTGAGCCCGGGTGGAGGCGTGGACGCCGCGGTCCTCGCGATCGACGCGGGTAACAGCAAGACGGATGTGGCCGTGGTCGGGGCCGATGGATCGGTACTCGCCACCGCCTGCGGTGGAGGCTTCCAGCCGCAGCGCGTCGGTGCCGGGGCGGCGTTCGACACGCTCGGCGACACGGTGGCGCGGGCCTTCGCGGAGGCCGGGGCAAGGGGAGCCCGGCATGTGTCCGCCGCGCTCGCGGGCGCGGATCTGCCCGTTGAGGAGGAGGGGCTGGCCGCCGCGCTGCGGGCCCGTGCCTGGGGACGTACCTCGGCAGCGCGCAACGACACCTTCGCGGTACTGCGGGCCGGGACCGACGCGGCGCAGGGGGTGGCCGTGGTGTGCGGTGCGGGAATCAACTGCGTGGGGCTGCTCCCGGACGGCCGCACGGCGCGGTTTCCCGCGCTCGGCAGGCTCTCGGGCGACTGGGGCGGTGGCGCGGGGCTCGCCGACGAGGCGCTGTGGTGGGCCGCGCGGGCCGAGGACGGGCGAGGCGAGCCCACGGAGCTGGCACGGGCGCTGCCGGCGCACTTCGGGCTGGACTCGATGTACGCGCTGATCGAGGCGTTGCATCTGGGCCGGGTCGCACGGGGGCGGCGGCTGGAACTCGCTCCGGTGCTGTTCGCGGTGGCCGCCGGGGGCGACCGGTTGGCCGGGGAGATCGTGGACCGGCTGGCGGACGAGGTGGTCGCGATGGCGACGGTGGCCATGGGCCGCCTCGGGCTGCTCGACGGCGCCGGTGGGTCAGGCGGTAACAGTAAGTGCGGCGGGGGCGGTGCGGATGGTGCGCCAGGTGCGTCCGGCGCCCCGCGCGCATCCGGTGCGTCCCGTTCGTCTGGTGAAGAGGTAGCCGTGGTGCTCGGCGGCGGTGTGCTGGCGGCACGGCACCACCGGCTCGACGCCCGGATCACCGGACAGATGGCCGTCCGCGCGCCGAAGGCGGCCGTCACGGTCCTGACCGCGCCCCCGGTGCTGGGGGCGGCGCTGCTCGGGCTGGATGAGGTGGGGGCGCCGGTGGCGGCGAAGCGGCGGCTGCGAGGCCACTACGACGGCGGTCGCGGGCGCTGACCGAGCCCGGAAGGGAACCGGCCCCGGATCGATGGCGTATTCATATGTGTGCGGGGCGTGTAGCCGCCGCAGGTCCGGGCATGGAGAGCGGTGGCGGACGGCGGAACGCTGCCGGCATTGACGGAACGGGCGAGATAGCTCAAGATCCAGTCGTCTCCCGGCTCACGGGGTCAGGGGAGGCCGTCGATGACCGAGGGGGAGGTCGGAGAGTGACACATACGCCGAGCGCGGGTCCGCCCGTGCCGTCGGGCGGGCACGCCCCCGCGGCATCGGGGCACCCGGGCCCACTGCCGGTGACCGGGCCGGTGCCCGGTCCCAGAGCGCAGTCCGGGTCCATGCCGGGTGCCGCGCCCGTACCCCCACCCGTGCCCGTATCAGGCGGAATGCACGTACCCCAGTCCGCTCCCGGTTCGCTGCCCTCAGGTGAGGAGTCCGCCGCGCCGCCCGGGAACGCCATGGCGGCACAGGTGGCCCCCGCCGCGCCGCCCGGGAACGCCGCGCCGGCACAGGTGGCCCCCGCCTCCGGGACCGCCGTGCCGCCGCCCGGCGGCGACAGCGGTACGGGTACGGGTGCCCCGCCGCGGCGGGGCGCCTGGGCGGAGAACACGGACCGGCTGCGCGCCGCGGCCATGACGGAGCCCGGGCGGCTGCGGATCATCGGCGCCGTACTGGCCGCGCTGCTGCTGGTGTTCGGCGCCATGACCGCCTTCCAGATCGCCGACCGGTCCTCGGCCGCCGATGACGTGGTGGGCCGGAGCCAGCCGCTGAGCGCGGACGCGGCGAGCATCTACCGCTCGCTCGCGGACGCGGACACCGCCGCGGCGAGCGGCTTCCTGGCCGGTGCGCAGGAGCCGGCCGACATGCGGGAGCGCTACCACCGGGACATCGCGAACGCCTCCCGGCTGCTGGTCAAGGCGGCGGCGAACACGGACGGTTCGACCCAGTCCGGCCACTACATAGCCGAGCTCAACGAGCATCTGCCCCGCTACACCGGTCTGGTCGAGCGGGCCCGCGCCAACAACCGCCAGGGGCTGCCCCTGGGCGGCGCGTATCTGCGGTACGCCAACCAGCAGATGACCACCGAACTGCTTCCCGCGGCCCAGAAGCTGTACGAGGCGGAGACGGAGCGCCTCGACAGGGACCATGAAGCGGCCCAGCTCTGGCCGTTCGCGTCGCTGGCGTTCGGCGTGCTGGCCCTCGGCACCCTGGTCTGGGCCCAGCGGCGCAACTACCTGCGGACCAACCGGGTGTTCAACCACGGGCTGCTGGCGGCCAGTGCCGCGTCCACGGTGGTCCTGCTGTGGCTGGCGATCGGGCACACCGTGGCCAGGGCCGAACTGCACGACGCCCGCGCACACGGCCAGCAGTCGCTGAAGGTGCTCAACGACGCCCGTATCAGCAGCCTCAAGGCCAGGGCGAACGAGAACCTGACACTGGTCGCACGCGGCGCGGTGCTCACGGCGGACGGCAAGAGCGACAAGTACGAGACCGACTACAAGGCGGGCATGCAGCGGCTCCGCACCTCCCTGAACGAGGCGGAGGGGCTCGCGGACGACGGCGAGGGCCGCACCCCGGTGCTGGACGCCACCTCGGCCGTGGCGGAGTGGACGACCCGGCACCAGTCGGCCGCCGACACCGACAAGGCCGGTGACTACGCGGGGGCGCTGGCCAAGGTGATCGGTGGCAAGGAGTCGACGGGGTCCTCCTTCGATCGAGTGGACGCGGCGCTCGAACAGGCACTCGCGCACGAGCAGGCGGAGTTCACCGCCGCGGCCGCGAACGGCCGTGACGCGCTGACCGGTCTGCCCGTGGGTGCGGCGGCGCTCGCGGTGCTCGGCGCCGCGGGTGCGATGCTGGGCATCGGCCGCAGGCTTTCGGAGTACCGGTGAGAGGGGGAGAGATGGGCAACACGGCAAAGGGAGTTCCGGGCCGCTCGCGCGGCTGGGGCGGGGTGGCCACGATGGCGGCCGTTTGCGCTGCGACAGCGGCGCTGACGGCCCTCATCCCGCTGTCGCCGCTCTCGCACGGTGTGTCCCGTCCGGACGGCGGGGCGTGGGACACGGCGGCCGCCCTGGAGCCCGCCGCGGTCGCCGACGGGACCGCGGGGAAGGCCGCAGACTGCACCGACCCGGAGGCGTCGCTGCCGGCGTCCCCCGCCGGCGGACCCGCGATCGACGCGATCAAGCAGCGCGGCAAACTCGTCGTCGGCATCGACCAGAACAGCTACCGCTGGGGCTACCGCAGGGCGGACGGCACCCTGGAGGGCTTCGACATCGATCTCGCCCGGGCCGTCGCCGCAGACATCCTCGGCGACGAGGACGCGATCATCTTCCGCGCCATCCCCACCAACCAGCGCATTCCCGCACTGGAGAACGGCACTGTCGACCTGGTGGTCCGCACGATGACCATCAACTGCGCCCGCATCAAGCAGGTCGCGTTCTCGACCGCGTACTTCCAGACGGGCCAGCAGGTGCTCGCCCCCAAGGGCTCCTCCATCACCGGCTACAACAGCACCCTCGCCGACCGCAGGGTGTGTACGGCGGAGGGCTCGACGGCGTACGAGGCGCTGGAGAAGAAGTCGTACGGCGCGGTCTTCCGCGACGAGGCCGACGGCGAGGAGGGCGACAAGGACCGGCTGACCGTGCCCAACCAGCTCGACTGCCTGGTCCGGCTGCAACTGGGCGAGGTGGACGCCGTGGTGACGGACGCGGCGCTCGCGGCCGGACAGGCGGCGCAGGATCCCGCCATCGAGCTGAAGGGCGGTAAGCCCTTCACCACCGAGTTCTACGGTGTGGCCGCGAAACTGGGCAACGACGACCTCGTCCGCCGGGTCAACAAGGTGCTCGACGACTACCGCAGGGGCTCGTGGATGGCGGCGTACGACAAGTGGCTGGCGGCCGACCTGCCCGGCATAACCGCGCCGCCCACGCCCAAGTACCGGAACAACTGAGCAACGGCGCGGCGCACTCGGCCGCGATGAGACGGGTGGACGGGCGGACAGACGAACGGGCGAGCGGCATGACGGGCCCGGGCAGACGACGAGCGTGAGCAGACGAGCGGAGAAGTGATCGATGGGCGTCACGGGAGCCTCCCCCGGGCGGGCGGAGGAACACCCAGGTCCGGTCATGGACCGGGACGAGGTGGACCGTGCGCTGGCGCGGCTCGGAGAGGAGCACGAGGCGATCGAGACCTCGCTGCTCGCCCTCCAGGACCACGCGGGCCGCCGTCTGCTGGAAGGCGCGGAACTGACGGGGGTCACCAAGGACCGCTGGGCCTCCGCGGAACAGGCGATCACCCTGCTGTGGAATTACTTCGACGCCTACTCGGCGGCGCTGACCGCCGCACGTGAGCTGCGGGCCCGGCGCCGCTGGCCGAACCGGGACGACCTGGTCGCCCTCACCGACCGGTTGCGTGGCGCGAGCACCACCGTCGCGGGCCACGCCGTGCACTCCTCCCCCTCCGCCGCCCCCTCGATCACCGGACCGGCCAAGCTCTCCGAACGGTTCTCCCTGGAGGACCTGGTGAGCCGGATGAACCAGCTCTACGCCCGCTCGCTGGACATGGTCGTAGCCGCCGACGCGGTCTGGTCCGCGCTGCCAGCACGGATCGACCTGCTCTCCGCCGAGCTCCAGCGCACCCGCTCCCTCGCGCACTCCGTCGGGGTGCGGCCGGGTGAGCACCCCGCGGGGGACGAACTGGAGTCGATCACGCGCGAACTGTCGGCGCTGCGCGGCCAGGTGGTGTCCGACCCGCTGGCGTTCTGGTCGCCCGGACCGATGAGTTCGGCTCCCGGCGGCGGCAGACCGGACACGGACCGCTATGACCGGGCAGCGCTCGCGCTGGAGGACATCCGCCGGGAGATCGAGGCGGTGCTCGCGGTGCGGCAGGACTCGGAGGAGCGGCTGCTCCGGCTGCGCGACGTGCTCTCCCGTGCGGACCGCACGCTCGCGGAAGCCCGGGCGGCGCGTGGCGAGGTGCTGGCCAAGATCGCGGCTTCGGAGGTCCCCGCCGTCAGCGGCCCGTCGACGGCCCTCCAGGAGCGCCTGGCCGCGGCGTCCGAGTACCGGCGCCATGCGCAGTGGCACCGGTTGTCGCCGCTACTGGAGTCCCTTGAGCGGGAAGCGGAGGACGAACTGCTCCGGGCCCGCGAGTCATTGACGGCCGTGACGGCTCCGCTCGCGGTCCGCGCGGAGCTGCGGGGCAGGCTCGACGCCTACCGCGCCAAGGTGGCCCGCCACGGTATGGCCGAGGATTCACTGCTGATCGAGCGCTACGACGTGGCGCGCCGCATGCTGTGGAGCGCGCCCTGCGATCTACGCGCGGCCGAGGCGGCAGTGCTGCGCTATCAGCGGGCGGCTGCCGAAGTACTGGTCCCGCAGCAGCCGGGACCGCATGACCGCACCGGTCACCAGGGGGAATCATGAGTGCGACGGCCATGTGCGAACGCCCCGAATGCGGGGGCGCGTACGAGGACATGGGCGGCGGCGAGCTCTACTGCGACACCTGCGGACT
Organism: Streptomyces sp. NPDC127084; assembly: GCF_042724175.1. Lineage (NCBI taxonomy): Bacteria > Bacillati > Actinomycetota > Actinomycetes > Kitasatosporales > Streptomycetaceae > Streptomyces > Streptomyces sp. NPDC127084. Next base: position 46,248 of record NZ_JBHXFA010000024.1, on the reverse strand, counting down.
CGCCCCGACCGCCCCAGCCACCCCGGCCACGGAGCGGGCGACGGGGATCACGGGGCACACAATGAGCACGGACACCGGCTCGTCCGCCGCTCCGTCCGGTGGCCTGCGCGGCGGCCCGTCGGCCGGCCCGGATGCCTGTCAGCGACCGGGCTGCGGGGGCGCGTACGAGGACATGGGCGGCGGCGAGCTCTACTGCGACACCTGCGGACTCGCTCCGGTCGTCTCGGTCGCCGGCACCCTGTCGTCCCCGCCCACCGGAGTGGCGGTGCCCGCCCGCGGGAGCGGTGGCGGCTGGGGTTCGGCGCCGCTCACCGAGGGCTCGCGGTCAGCGGCCTCGCGCTCGTCCCGTTCCTCGACCTCACGCTCGTCCCGTTCCTCGACCTCCCGCAGGTCGGTCTCGGGGCGTCTGTCACGCCAACTGTCCGGACGCAGCACGGGCCGTTCCGTGTCGGTGCGCAGTTCCGGCTCCTCCTCGTCCTCGTCGGGCCGGGGCCGGCTCGGCGCGGGTCTGGTCGCCGTACCGGAAGTACCGCGTCCCGACCCGCGTTCCGCGGTGATGGAGAACCCCGAGGTTCCCGAGCGGAAGCGTTTCTGTAGCCGCAGCGAGTGCGGTGCTCCGGTCGGCCGGGCCCGCGGTGACCGCTCTGGCCGCACCGAGGGTTTCTGCACCAAGTGCGGCCATCCGTACTCGTTCGTGCCCAAGCTGCGGGCCGGTGACATCGTCCGCGGCCAGTACGAGGTGATCGGCTGCCTCGCCCACGGCGGCCTCGGCTGGATCTACCTCGCCATAGACCGCGCCGTGTCCGACCGCTGGGTGGTCCTCAAGGGCCTGCTGGACACCGGTGACCAGGACGCGATGGCCGCCGCGATCTCCGAGCGCCGCTTCCTCGCGGAGATCGAGCACTCGAACATCGTGCGCATCTACAACTTCGTCGAGCACCTCGACCCGCGCACGGGCTCGCTCGACGGTTACATCGTGATGGAGTACGTCGGCGGCAAGTCCCTCAAGGAGATCGCCAACGAACGCCGGGCGCCCGACGGGAGACGTGATCCGCTGCCGGTCGAGCAGGCCTGCGCGTACGGTATCGAGGCCCTGGAGGCGCTCGGCCATCTGCACAACCGCAATCTGCTGTACTGCGACTTCAAGGTCGACAACGCCATCCAGACCGAGGACCAGCTCAAGCTGATCGACATGGGTGCGGTCCGCAGGATGGACGACGACGAGTCCGCGATCTACGGCACCGTCGGGTACCAGGCGCCGGAGGTCGCCGAGGTGGGGCCTTCGGTCGCGTCGGACCTCTACACCGTGGCCCGGGCGCTCGCGGTGCTGACGTTCGACTTCCAGGGCTACACCAACGTGTTCGTGGACTCGCTGCCCGATCCGGACAACATCGAGGTGTTCCGGCGGTACGAGTCCTTCTACCGGCTGCTGGTCCGGGCGACCGACCCGGATCCCGCCCGCCGCTTCGCCTCCGCGCAGGAGATGGCGGACCAGCTCACGGGTGTGCTCCGGGAGGTCGTGGCCCTTCAGACAGCGCGGCCCCGGCCGGCGCTTTCCACCCTGTTCGGGCCGGAACTCCGTTTGACGGACACCGGGTTGTTCGCTGAGGCCGACGGCGAGGTGTCGGCTCTGGGGGCGCGTACGACGAAGCGGAGCGGCGCCGCGGGCGTTCGGGCAACGGGCGGCGGCGCGACGGCAGCGGGCGCCACGGCCGCGCGGACCCATGCGGTTCCCGGTGCCCAGGCGCTGCATGGTGTCCAGGCGGCGTCCGGTACCCCGACGGCATCCGGGCCGGCTCTGAACCCGGTGGAGACCCGGCCCACCGCGCTGGCGCTGCCGGTGCCCCGGGTCGATCCAGGCGACCCGAACGCGGGCTTCCTCGCCGGTCTTGCGGCCTCCGCACCCACCGAACTGATATCCGCCCTGAGCGGCGCGCCCGCCGACTCCATCGAACTGCGGCTGCGCGAGCTGCGAGCGTTGCTGGAGATGGGTGAACTCGGCCCAGCGCAGTCCGCGCTGGCCGGTCTGGAGGCCCACCACCCCGACGACTGGCGGGTGGTCTGGTACCGCGGTGTCGCGGCACTGGCGACCGGTGACGACGAGACGGCGGCGCTCTCCTTCGACGCGGTCTACGACGCCTTCCCGGGCGAGGCGGCGCCCAAGCTGGCCCTCGGTGTGTGCGCCGAGGTGCTGGGACAGCTCGACAACGCCGCGGAGTACTACCGACTGGTGTGGATGACGGACCCGGGCTTCGTGAGCGCGGCGTTCGGTCTGGCCCGGGTGCAGCTCGCCGCCGGTGACCGCGCCGGCGCCGTACGCACCCTGGAGTCGGTGCCCGAGGCGTCGATCCACTACACGGCCGCGCGGGTCGCCGCCGTACGCGCCCGGCTGCGCAGCAGGGCCCCCGGAGAACCCCTGATCGACGAGCTGACGGCCGCCGCCGACCAGGTCGTGGCACTGGGCGGGTTCGGTCTGGACGCCGTACGCCGCGAAAGGTTGTCCACAGAGGTACTGGGCACGGCGCTGGACTGGGTACTCTCCGGTAGTCCCGGAGCGCGGCCCACCGCGACCGTCCTGCTCGGAAGTGCGCTGGACGAGCGCGGACTGCGCTTCGGCCTTGAACGCTCGTTCCGGGTGCTCGCCCGGCTCGCCCAGCACGGCGAGGAGCGTATAGAACTGGTGGAGCGGGCCAACCGCTTCCGCCCCCGGACGTGGGTGTGAGTGAGGGACCGTATGCACCAGCTCTCGGCTTGCCCCGGCTGCGCAGAGCCCCTGGAATCGACCGACCTGTTCTGCGGTGCCTGCGGGTACGACCTGACGGCCGTACCGACGGCGGCCCAGGACCGTCCCACGATGGCCATCGGCTCCCCAGGACCGTGGCCTGGTGCCGCGGGGCAGTACGGGGAGGGCGCACCGGCCTCGGGCCGGCAGCGGCCCGAGGCCACCGACGCGGGCAGCGGTCCGCGGCCCGCGACCGCCATGCGGTACGACGGCCCCGACGCCGCGCCGGCACCGGGCGCGTTCCCGGCTCCACCGCCGCCTCCGCCGCCTCCGTCTACGAGTGCGTACTCTGCGCCGTCCCCGGCAGCGAACACCTTCGCGGCTCTGGGCGACTTCGAGCCGGCCGCGCCCGATCCGCGTACCGCGTCGGCGACGGCGGCAGCACCGGGCGGCAAGGTCTGCGTGGCCTGCCGCGCGGGACGGGTCGACACCGACGGCTACTGCGAGCACTGCGGTCACGCCCAGCCCCGCGAGCGCGATCACATGGAGCGGGGACTCGGCGACACCGTGGCCGCGGTGAGCGACCGCGGACTGCGCCACCACCGCAACGAGGACGCGTTCGCCGTGTCCTCGACGGCGCTGAGCGACGGGTCCCCAGCCGTCGTCGCCATCGTGTGCGACGGGGTGTCGTCGGCGACCCGGCCGGACGACGCGTCCGCGGCAGCCGCCGACGCGGCCAGTGAGTCGCTGCTCGCGGCGCTGCCCCGCGGTGTGCACCCGCAGCAGGCGATGCACGAAGCGATCGTCGCGGCGGCCGAGGCGGTCAACTCGCTGGCCGCCGAGCCGTCCGGGGCGATGGAGCACGATCCGCACCGCCACCAGAACGCCCCGGCGTGCACGCTGGTCGGCGCCGTCGCCGCGGCAGGTCTGCTCGTCGTGGGCTGGGTCGGCGACAGCCGGGTCTACTGGGTCCCGGACGACCGCGGCATGCCCCCGGCCAGGCTGACGGAGGACGACTCCTGGGCGGCCCAGATGGTGTCGGCGGGCCTGATGAGCGAGGCCGAGGCGTACGCGGACGAGCGCGCCCACGCCATCACCGGTTGGCTCGGTGCCGACGCGTACGAACTGGAGCCGCACACAGCCGCGTTCAAACCGGACCGCCCGGGTGTGGTCGTGGTGTGCACGGACGGCCTGTGGAACTACGCGGAGGCGGCGGAGGACATGGCGCTGGCGCTGCCCCCGGACGCGGTCGGCCGGCCGCTGGCGGCGGCGCGGGCGCTGGTCGGGCGCGCACTCGACGGAGGCGGCCACGACAACGTAACAGTGGCCGTCATGCCGTTCACGATGCCCGGTGCGGGGGCAGGATCGGCCTGAACGGGGGGCTCGTACCCATTTCCCCGTCAGGTGCGGTGCTTGCCGCACTTGCCGCGCTTGCTGTGTTGTGCCGTGTTGCCGTGCCTGTTTGATCTATCTGTTCTGTCTGTTGCGCGGAACGTCAAGGAGCCAGTTCGGATGGCGAACTTCGCGAAGTCGAATGTGCCTCGCTTCTCGGTCGAGGTGTACCAGAACGAGTACCTGCCGGAGGGCGGTCGTGAGGTGAACGCGATCGTCACGGTCACCTCCACCGGAGGCGGCACGAGCCGCGGTGGCTCCCTCGTCACCGGCGCAGGTGCCTTCCCGGCGTCGCCGCAGGGCGGCGGTGCGCCGGGCCCTGGCACGGCGGCCGCGGTGGTGCTGATGGTCGACTGCTCGGGTTCGATGGAGTATCCGCCGACGAAGATGCGCAACGCGCGGGACGCCACGGCCGCGGCCATCGACGCCCTCCGCGACGGTACGGCCTTCGCCGTGGTCGCGGGCACCCACGTGGCGAACGAGGTCTTCCCCGGCGGTGGGCATCTCGCGACCGCGAACGAGCAGACCCGGGCCCAGGCCAAGGACGCACTGCGCCGGCTGAGCGCGGGCGGCGGCACGGCGATCGGCACCTGGCTGCAGCTCGCCGACCGGCTGCTGCACTCCGGCGACGCCGCGATACGCCACGGCATCCTGCTCACCGACGGCCGCAACGAACACGAGTCATCCGAGGACCTCAAGGCCGCCCTGGACGCCTGCGTCGGCCGCTTCACCTGCGACGCGCGCGGAGTGGGGACCGACTGGGAGGTCAAGGAGGTCACGGGGGTCGCCTCGGCGCTGCTCGGCAGCGCCGACATCGTCGCCGACCCGGCCCATCTGGCCGCCGACTTCACCCGGATGATGACGGACGCGATGGGCAAGGAGGTCGCGGATGTGGCACTGCGGCTGTGGACGCCGGTCGGCGCGGAGATCGTCTTCGTGAAGCAGGTCGCCCCGTCGGTCGAGGACCTGACCGATCGGCGCACCCAGTCGGGACCACGCGCCGGGGACTACCCCACCGGCTCCTGGGGCGACGAGTCCCGTGACTACCACGTGTGCGTGCGGGTGCCGCAGAGCGGGCTCGGCCAGGAGATGCTGGCCGCCCGGGTCTCGCTGATCCTGCCCGACCCGGCCGGCGGGACCCCGCAGACGCTCTCCCATGGGCTGGTACGGGCGGTGTGGACGGATGACATGGCGGCGTCCACGTCGATCAACCCGCAGGTAGCCCACTACACGGGACAGGCCGAACTCGCCCAGGTCATCCAACAGGGCCTGAACGCACGCAAGTCAGGCGATATCGACGGTGCCACGGCGAAGCTGGGCCGTGCGGTGCAACTGGCGGCGGCATCCGGGAACGAAGGCACCGCGAAGCTGCTCGCGAAGGTGGTGGACGTCGTGGACGTGGCGACCGGTACTGTGCGACTGAAAGCAAAGGTGGCCGACGCGGACGAGATGACACTCGAAACGCGCTCCACAAAAACAGTTCGCGTAAAGAAGTAGACCAAACCGTACGCGACACACGAGTGTGTCAGGCCCTGCCGGGCCCGACGAAGGAGAGGGGGAAGCACCGACATGCCGACCTGCCCGAACGGACACCAGTCGGGTTCCGACGACTGGTGCGAGGTCTGCGGCCATCGCATGACCGGGGCCGGCGCGGTGCCGCCGCCTCCCCAGCCGCAGCCCCCCATGCCCCCGCCACCCCCGCAGGGCTACGGCTACCCGGGCCCTGACGGCCCGCCGCACCCGCGGCCGGGGTACGGCTACCCGGGCCCGGACGCCACGGCACAGGCGGAGATCTGCCCGCAGTGCCGTACGCCGCGCGAGCCGATGGCGCCCTTCTGCGAGGAGTGCCGCTGGAACTTCCTCACGAACACGGCGACGTCGTACACCCCCGTGGCCCCGCCCGGACGCCCCGGCCCTGGCCCCGGCCCCGCCGGTCCCGGCCTTGGCGGTCAGGCCGGCTCCGGCTACCAGACGGGAGCGCCGCACCACCCGGACCCCTACGAGTACCAGGGCTCCCGGCCCTCCCAGCTGAACCGGCCCGCCGAACCACTGATGGGTGAGCAGCCGGGTGCCGGCGGGCGGCCGCCGGGGCCGCCGCCCCCGCCCGGGTTCCCGCAGTCGGGAGCGCCCGCGAGCTACCAGCAGCCCGGCCCGCCGCCCCCGCCGCAGGGCTTCCAGCCGCCGCCCGGGTTCCCGCAGGCCGTACCGGCGCCCCCACCGCAGCACGGCGGCGTCGACGACGACTGGATGCTGCCGCCGCCCTCCCAGGCCCAGCCGCCCCAGGGTCCGCAGCCGTACCAGACGCATCACCACCAGGCTCCCCACGCTCACCAGGCACCTCAGGCGCCCATGGGCTGGACCGCGGTCATCGCGCCCGACCGTGACTACTTCCTGGCGATGATGCAGCGCAGCGGCCCGGAGGCGACCGGTCTCAATCTGCCCGCGTACTCCCCGGAGCAGCAGCTTCCGCTCACCGGGGGCCAGGTCACCATCGGCCGCCGCCGGCACTCCACCGGCGAGTCACCCGACATCGACCTCGCGGTGCCCCCGGAGGACCCGGGCGTCTCGCACCAGCACGCGATCCTGGTGCAGCAGCCGGACGGGGGCTGGGCGGTTGTCGACCAGAACTCCACCAACGGCACCACGGTGAACGGCGGCGAGGACCCGATCCAGCCGTACGTCCCGGTACCGCTCCAGGACGGCGACCGGGTGCACGTGGGCGCCTGGACGACGATCACCATCCGTCTCGGCTGATCCCGGCCGAAGCGACAAGGCGGACGGCCCCGCGGGCCGTCCGCCTCGCCATGGTTCCCCTCCCTGCTTTCCCAGGGCCCGGATCGTTCTCCGGCGCGTCTGAGACCATGGCAGGGTGAATGAGATTCCGCGGGGCACGCTTCAGGAGCAGACCTTCTACGAACAGGTCGGCGGCGAGGACACCTTCCGCCGCCTGGTGCGGCGCTTCTACGAGGGCGTCGCCGAGGACCCGCTGCTGCGCCCGATGTACCCCGAGGAGGACCTGGGCCCGGCCGAGGAGCGGCTCGCGCTCTTCCTGATGCAGTACTGGGGCGGCCCCCGCACCTACAGCGAGCACCGCGGCCACCCCCGGTTGCGGATGCGCCACGCTCCGTTCACCGTCGACCAGGCAGCGCACGACGCCTGGCTGAAGCACATGCGGGCGGCGGTCGACGGGCTGGGGCTCGCACCCGAGCACGAGCGGCAGCTCTGGGACTACCTGACCTACGCGGCTGCGTCGATGCTCAACACGGCGGGGTGAACCGGCCGGGCGCGAACAGCTCGACGGGGTGTGCGGTCGTGCCGGTCAGCGCCAGGTCGGCGAGGATCTCGCCGACCACGGTGACGAATTTGAAGCCATGCCCGGAGAATCCGCAGGCGACGGTGACGGACTCCGGATACCGCGGGTGGCGCGCGATCACGAAGTGCTCGTCGGGGGTGGTGGAGTACATGCAGGTGGCTGCCTTGAGGAAGGCTCCGGGGAGAGTGGGCAGCCGCGGGGCCAGCTGGTCCGCCATGGCCCGGATCTCGTGCTCGTGGACGGTGCGGTCGATGGTCTCGGGAGTGCAGACCTCGCCTTTGCGGAAGAAGGCGACCTTGACCCCGCCCCCTGGCCCGTCGATGGCCGGGAAGCCGTAGACCTGGACCCCGTCGGCGTCCTCCCAGACGTAGACGGGGTGCCGGTCCGGTGCGTAGGGACCGGTTCCTGAGGTGGGCTGGAACCAGTACATCACCTGCCGCTCGATGGCGATCGGTACCCCGAGACCGGGGAGCAGGCCGGGAGCCCAGGCGCCGGGGCACACCACGAGCTGTCCGGCGGTGTGGACGCGGTCGGCGGTATGCACCCGTACACCGCCGGCGTCCGCCTCCCAGCGGATGACGGGTTCACCGAAGCGCAGCTCGGCGCCGTCGCGGGCGGCCAGCTCCAGATGGGCCGATACGGTCTCCTCGGGGCGCAGCAGGCCCGCCCGCGCCTCGTACAGCGCGACCTCGTCGGCGTGGGGTGTGAAGGCCGGGAAGCGCCGGTGCAGCTCCGCCGCGTCGAGCAGCTCGTGCGGCAAACCCCACTGCTCGGCGGAGCGCAGCGCCCCGGCGACGGGCCTGGACTCGGGTCTGCCGATCATCACGCCACCGCAGAGGGTGGCGATCGACCGGCCCGAGTCGCGTTCGAGGCGTTCGTAGAGCTCGTAGGCCCTCAGGAGCAGCGGCACGTAGTCAGCGCCCTCGAAGTAGGCCTGGCGGGTGATACGTGAACCGCCGTGGCTGGAGCCCTTGTCGTGTGCCGGACCGAACCTCTCCAGACCGACGACCCGGGCCCCGCGCGCGGCCAGATGGTGGGCGGCGGCGCTGCCCATGCCACCGAGTCCGAGGACGATCACATCGGTGGCCGGTGCCATCGGCAGCTCCTCAGCACGGATTCCCGGGACCCTGCTCCGGGAGGTGCTCCGGAGCTTCCGTGCACCCTATGCGGGGCGCCCCGTGGTGGGGGTGACGGTCAGCCCGCCGAGTCCCCCGGTGCGTACAGCGATCGAACCGTACGGGGTACGCAGCCGCAACCAGCCGCCCGCGGCCAGCAGGGCCGCCCCTCCGGGTGAGCCCGGGGGCGCTGGGCGCAGGAAGCCCAGGGACTGGGCGGCGTGCACGGCACGCAGTGGCAGTGTGGTGCCGCCGAGGGTGCGGGACCAGATCTCGCGTCCGATGCGGTCCCGCTCGGCGCGGACACGCTGCTCCGGGGGAAGGGCCTCGTCGCGGGCGCGGAACTCGGCGACGGCCGCGGCGACCGCGGCGCGCAGCTCGGGGACCACGGGCAGCCCCGGCTGCTCCCGCCAGCCTCCGCGGGGCGGCAGCACTCCGGCCCATGGCGGACCGGTGACCGCTGACGGAACGGCAAGTTCGGCACCCTCGATGGATTCCAGCAGCTCGCCCGCCGACACGGTGACGTCGAGCGCGGCCGCGGCTGCCGTGCCGGTGTCATCCCGCTCCGCCAGCCGGGCGGTGCGGATGGCCAGCACCTCGAAGGACGGCGGCCTGCCGAACACGGCGAGGCTGCCGCTCTGCCCTCCTCGGGCGCCGCCCGCCTGGATCCGGACCGCCGCGGCCCGGTCGTAGCGCAGCAGCCGGCCGAGGAAGGCGGCGAGGTCCGCCGCCTCCCTCGCGTCGGCGAGCAGCAGGGTCTGCACGGGGGCCGTCATGCCGCGACCGCGTCCTCCGCGACTTCCAGATACTCCAGGAGGAAGGACTTCTCCTCGGCGCTTATCCGTCGCGGACGCCCCGCCGCCAGGTCGAAGGGGACGACGACGGTCGAGGCCCGGACGTACACCTGCTCCGGGTCTTTGATCTCATAGGCGATCGTCAGCGACGCCGCCCCGATCTTCTTCACCCATGACTCCACGGTGACCGGCGTGTGCCGGTGCACCAGGGGCCGTACATAGTCGATCTCATGACGGGCCACGACGGACCCTCCCGAGAACGACGGAGAACCGTCCCCTGGCGCCAGCCGGAACATGAAGTCGATACGGGCCTCTTCCAGATAGCGGAGGAAGACCACGTTGTTGACGTGCCCGAAGGCGTCCATGTCCGACCAGCGCAGAGGGCACTGGTAGATATGCCGAGCCACTGACCTCGTCCTGCCTCAGCCCCGGGTGAGCTTCTTGTAGGTGGCGCGGTGCGGACGGGCCGCGTCCGGACCGAGCCGCTCGATCTTGTTCTTCTCGTAGGTCTCGAAGTTGCCCTCGAACCAGAACCACTTCGAGTCGCCCTCGTACGCCAGGATGTGCGTGGCCACCCGGTCCAGGAACCAGCGGTCGTGGGAGACGACCACGGCGCAGCCGGGGAAGTCGAGCAGCGCGTTCTCCAGCGAGGAGAGGGTCTCGACATCGAGGTCGTTGGTGGGCTCGTCAAGGAGCAGGAGGTTGCCGCCCTGCTTCAGGGTGAGCGCCAGATTCAGCCGGTTGCGCTCACCACCGGAGAGCACACCAGCCGGCTTCTGCTGGTCCGGGCCCTTGAAGCCGAACGCGGAGACATACGCCCGGGACGGCATCTCGACCTGGCCGACGTTGATGTAGTCCAGCTCGTCGGAGACCACGGCCCACAGGGTCTTCTTGGGGTCGATGTTCTCGCGGCTCTGGTCCACGTACGAGATCTTGACGGTCTCGCCGACCTTGATCTGCCCGGAGTCCGGGGTCTCCAGACCCTGGAGCATCTTGAACAGCGTGGTCTTTCCCGCGCCGTTGGGGCCGATCACGCCGACGATGCCGTTCCGCGGCAGGGTGAAGGACAGGTCGTCGATGAGGACCTTGTCGCCAAAGGCCTTGCTGAGGTTCTCGACCTCGACCACGACACTGCCCAGCCGGGGGCCCGGCGGGATCTGGATCTCCTCGAAGTCCAGCTTCCGGGTCTTCTCGGCCTCGGCGGCCATCTCCTCGTAACGGGCCAGACGGGCCTTGGACTTGGCCTGCCGCCCCTTGGCGTTGGAGCGGACCCACTCCAGCTCTTCCTTGAGCCGCTTCTGGCGCTTGGCGTCCTTCGCGCCCTCGACCTTCAGACGGGAGGCCTTGTTCTCCAGGTAGGTGGAGTAGTTGCCCTCGTAGGGGTGGGCACGGCCGCGGTCCAGCTCCAGGATCCACTGGGCCACGTTGTCCAGGAAGTAACGGTCGTGGGTGATGGCGACGACAGTGCCGGCGTACTTGGCCAGGTGCTGCTCCAGCCACTGCACGGACTCGGCGTCGAGGTGGTTGGTGGGCTCGTCGAGCAGCAGCAGGTCGGGCGCCTCCAGCAGCAGCTTGCAGAGCGCGACCCGGCGCTTCTCACCACCGGACAGGTTGGTCACGGCCCAGTCGGCGGGCGGGCAGCCCAGCGCGTCCATGGCCTGCTCCAGCTGCGCGTCGAGGTCCCAGGCGTTGGCGTGGTCCAGGTCCTCCTGGAGCTTGCCCATCTCCTCCATCAGCGCGTCTGAGTAGTCCGTGGCCATCAGCTCGGCGATCTCGTTGAACCGGTCGAGCTTGCCCTTGATCCCGGCCACGCCGTCCTGGACGTTCTCCAGCACGGTCTTGCTCTCGTCCAGCGGGGGCTCCTGGAGCAGGATGCCGACGCTGTACCCGGGCGAGAGGAACGCGTCGCCGTTCGACGGCTGCTCCAGACCGGCCATGATCTTCAGGACGGTGGACTTACCGGCGCCGTTCGGGCCGACCACACCGATCTTCGCACCGGGCAGGAAGCTCAGCGTGACGTCGTCAAGGATCACCTTGTCGCCGTGCGCCTTGCGCGTCTTGCGCATGGTGTAGATGTACTCAGCCAAGAGAAACCGTCCGGCAATATGTGAGTGGGCAGATGGATTCCATCTTGCCTGACCGCCACCCCGGGAACGAAACCCGTTCCGTCAGGGCACGCTGGCCTGGCACTTCGCGACTCATACGGGTAGTCGACCCATCACTCTCCGCAGTTTCGGTGCTCAGTCGTCGGACGGGGTCTTCTTGCGGCGTCCCAGGACGGTCACGGCCCCGCCCACGACCACCAGGGCGACCGCCACACCCGCTATGACCGGGGTCATGCTCGACGAGCCGGTGGCGGCCAGGTTCTCCCCGCCTGGGTTCGCGCCCATCAGCGCCGGGCTGGGCGCCGACGACGGCTGGTCGCTCACGGGTCCCGCCTGGCTGGTGGTCTTGCAGTCCAGCACACCCTCGAAGGTCTTCGAGAAGCCGCCGGGCCCGGTGATCGTGACGTCGTACGCCCGGTCCTCCGGCAGCGGCACGGTCACGGTGCGGGTCTCACCGGCCGCGATGGAGTATCCGAGGCCCATCAACTCGAAGGTGAACGCCTCGTCGCCTGTGTTGCCGGCCGTGATGACGAGACTTCCCTCAGCGCAGTCCTTCCGCGCCGACAGCACCGGTATCGGCCCGCTCTCGGCCCAGGCCGCCGTGGCGGTCGCGGAGACCGTGGACCGACTCGATCCGGCGATTATCTGCGTCTGGCTCCTGGTCGCCCCGGCGAACGCCCGGCCCACCGGGACGGAGGTGGTCGCCTGGACGGAGAGGGTGGCCGTGCCGTCCGCTGCTCCCGCCGGTACGTCGAGGTACAGCCGGCTGCCGTTGACCGCGGAGGCGACGGGCCTGCCGTCCTTGCCGATCACCCTGACGCCCGTGGCGACCGCGTCAGCGGGCGGGGTCACCATGACACTGTCGGCGTCGGTGCGGACCGTCACCGGGCCCAGCCGTCCACCGGCCTTGCCCGATATGGCGTTCGGCTCCAGGCTGAGCGAGGCGCGCGGTTCCCCGATGTCCTTCGCCTTCACCTCCAGCCAGTCGGCGAGCCGCTCGGCTGCCGGGTCGACCGCCTCGACATCGACTCCATCCGAATAGCGCCAGATGGCGACCTGGGTACCCGCGGCGGCGGTCTGCTCGGTCAGCGGCCCGGTGCCCGCCCGGTCGGCGAGCGCCGTGAGGTCGTCGATCTGCGGGTAGGAGTGCAGCAGGATCCACCGGATCTTGCCCGCGTTCTTGTTGGCGCCGAGCGAGGTCTGCTCCCAGGGCGTCTCCAGGTACCTGGCCTGCTCCTGGGTGGGGTTGTGGATGTCCACGCAGTAGGTCTTGAGGCTGCCGCCGCCGTCCACGGTCATCTCGAAGAGTCCGGCGGGCAGTTCCTGGTCCTGGCCCCCGTCGTGCAGCACCGCGCGATCGAACACGGCCAGTCCGCCGAGCGTGGCGGCGGCACCGCCCGCGGGCGGCGGGACTTCATCGGCGGCAGCCGGTCCCGCCGCGCCTATCGAACACACCGCGAGCAGCCCCGACAGCAAAGCCGCCACAGCGAGCCGCACGGCCCCGCGTCTGCGCGCGGAGAACGCCGAAAGCGCGGAGAACGCCGGGGAAGCAGAGAATGCGACAAACACAGACTTTCCCTCCGGGCGAGGCCGTTCGCGTGGGATGCGTGGGGGGAGGAGTGCCTCGCCAAAAGACTCAAGTGCCCCGTGAGCACTGGAAATCCTAGGGGGCAGCGCGAGTCGGTGCCCCGTGATGCCTGGAGATAACCGTTCCGAATCGGAATCGTTATCGCCGCCTTCACATCCCTCAGTCGACAATCGTCAAATCTCCTCAACCGGAAGGTCAGAACGGCGCGCTGAACGTCCTCTCGGCGGCGGCAGCGGCGGCCGGTCGGTCGCCGACTGCGGCGCCCCCGTCCTGTTCGCGCCCCCAAGCCTCCTGGCCATCCGGCCCGTCCCGCCCATCCGGCCCCTTGCCGACGACGCCGACCGTGTCCCCTCTGGCCACCCGGCGAAAGGCGGAGGTGCCCCTCGACAGGTCGTGCCCCACCGCCACGGCGTCGATGTCGACGAACGTCCGCCGCTGTCCTTCCTTCTCTTCGTCCCGGACCCGCAACCTGCCCTGCACCACGAGTGGCTCGCCGACAGCCACCGAGGCCGCGAGGTTCTGCCCGAGCCCTCGCCAGGCCCACACGTTGTAGAAGCTGGTGGCACCGTCCACCCAGAAGTCGCGCTGCCGGTCCCAGCGGCGCGAGGTCACCGCAAAGCGGAACCGCGCGAATCCCCCGCTCGCCGAATCCCGGTACTCCACCGCCGTCGCCACATTGCCCACCAGCGTGACCATCGTCTCGTTCATGTCCGATCTCCTCTGTCCCTCGTGTGCCGCCGTAAAGCCGCGAAGCTGCTGAAGCTGACTACTGGTCCCAGGGTGGATCCGCGCGCCGATTCCCGCCCGGGCCTGTGGACACGGGCGGGAATGTGGAAAACCCCGCCACCCTTTCGGATGACGGGGCGTCGGTCTGCGGCTGCCGGCGGCCGTGTCCTCAGCGTCTCGACACCGTCACGAACTGGTCCCGTACCTCCCGATAGCGCAGCAGTTCGGCCGCGACCGGATCCAGCACACGGGCTCTACCGCACGCCGCCGCCGCCTCCTTGAGCCGCCGTTCCGCGTCCTGCCCGTATCTGCGCGCGGGCCCCTTCGCCGCGCTCGCGCAGGCCCACTCCACCAGCGGCCCTCCGATGATCCCCGTGAGCATCAGCAGCACCGGGGGGATCAGCAACGGCTCCGTGACGCCGACGATCTGGCCCACCAGCCACAGCCCGCCGCACACCTGAACGATCGTCATCAGTGCTTGCGCCAGCACGGCGGCGGGCCACCACTTCGGTCGGGGAGGCCTCGTGTTCGGAGTCCACAGCGTCGCGGCCAGTTCGTCGAGCGCCTCCGGCAGCCCGTCCGCCCCCCGCACCGCCGCCTCCCGCACGGCCTGCGCCCAGGGCACGGGCAGCCCGTGTGCCGCCTCGTCCGCGACGACACGCACGGCCTGTTCGACCCGTTGACGCGCCGTGAGCTCCTCCTCCGCCGGTTCCGGTGGCTGCGGAAGCCCACTGCCGGGCATGCGGACGCGTTCGCACCAGCGCCACAGCCGCAACCACGGCGTGCCACAGGCCCGGCCCGCGCTCCGGCGCCACTGCCGTTCGGCTTCCTCACCGACCGCCGTGGCGCCGACCGCGACCGCCAGCCGGGCAGAGAAGTCGTCCCGAGCGCGCTCACTCAGTCCCGCGTGTCCGTCGGCGACGTAGACGGGGCGCAACGTCTTCGCGGCGGCGTCCACATCGGCCGCGATCCGCCTGGCCGCGGCCGTACGGTCCTGTACGAAGCGGCCGAGCAGCTCCCGCAGATCTGCGACGCCCTCGCCGGTGAGGGCCGACAGGGAGAGCACCGTGGCTCCGGGCTCTCCGTGTTCACCGACCGCCATGCCGTCCTCGTCAAGGAGCCGGCGCAGATCGTCCAGCACCTGGTCGGCGGCTTCGCCGGGCAGGCGGTCGATCTGGTTCAGCACCACGAAGCTGACCTCGGCATGTCCCGCGAGCGGCCTCAGATAGCGCTCGTGCAGCGCGGCGTCGGCGTACTTCTCCGGGTCGACCACCCAGATCACCGCGTCCACCAGCCTCAGTACCCGGTCCACCTGGTCCCGGTGCGCGGTCAGGGCCGAATCGTGGTCGGGCAGGTCCACCAGCACCAGGCCCTGGAGCGCCTCGTCGCCCGAGCCACCCGCCAGCGGTCTGCGGCGCAGCCGCCCGGGGATGGCGAGCCGGTCGAGCAGTCCGCCGGCCCCATCGGACCAAGCCAGGGAGATCGGGGCGGAGGTGGTGGGCCGGCGCAGTCCCGTCTCCGAAACGGGCACCCCGGCGAGGGCGTTGAACAGTGTCGACTTGCCGCTCCCGGTCGCACCAGCGATGGCGACGACGGTGTGCTCCGACGACAGCCGCTGACGCGCCGCCGCCTCGTCCAGCACCCGCCCGGCCTCTTCGAGCACCTGGCCCTCGATCCGGGTACGGGAGAGGCCCACCAGCTCACGGAGTGCGTCGAGACGGTTCCGCAGCGGGGCGGCGTACGGGCCGGGTACGGAGGTGTGCCGCGCTCCCGCCGGGTCCTCGTCCTGGGGCAAGTCCGCGGCACGGCGGGCGATGAGCCCATCGTCCCAGCGTCCGTCCTCAGCGGGCTGGCCGGCCGACTGCGGCGCCGCACCCTCGTCCCCCGCCGTCCCGGGCGCGGTTCCGGGCCCCCCGTCCTCCGCGGCACCGTTCCCGGCCGCCCCGGTGCCACCGGCCTCCTCCCCCGTCTCCCTCTCCGTCCCTTGCGCCGTCCCGCCCTCCTTCCCCTCCTCTGGACCGGCCCCCGAGCGGCCCTCGGTCTCCCCTGTGACTGCGGTCATGGGAGGTCACCTTTCCTTCTGTAGTACGGACAGCGCGGCGATCAGCTCCGCCTGGGGCTCCGGGGACACCTCGAGGGCGTCCAGCGGGGCGAGCCGCCGATCGCGCTCGTCCCGCATGACGCTTTCGACGCAACTCGTCACCAGCTCACCGCCCTTGTCCCGGAGTCGCAGCGCGCTCTGGGCGCCGAGCCGCTCGGCGAGCAGTTCACCGGCCGCCCGGGTGCGCCGGCCACCGAGCAGCGCTGCGGCGAGCAGGGCGGCTACGGTCTCCGGGTCGGGCGCGGCGGACTTGTCCATATCCCGTACCGCCTCGTCCGTGAGCTCCTCCAGCACCCGCCGCCAGCGCCGTACGGCCATGCCGATCCGCTCGGCGCACTCCCGGTCGGCTCCGCCGAACCTGCCGACCGCCCCGGCCGCGGGCTCGCGGCGCCATGCCTCCTGGAGCCGCTCGTCGGCGGCGGCCACCGCGCAGTGCAGCAGCGCGGTCAGGCTCTCGGCGATCGCGTCGAGCACCTCACCGGCCGTACTGTCGCGCGGATAGCCGCGCCAGCGCGTACGGGCGTCCCCGGCGAGCACGGCGCCCCGGCGCAGTTGCCCCAGCGCCCGCTCCGTCTCGCGGGCGTAGGACTCGTCCACGGCGCCGGAGAGGCGCACCGCGGCGGCGTACTGCGCCGCGACGGCGCCCGCGAGCTCGGGCATCCGGAAGGAGAGCGAGTCGATGACCCCGGCCGCTGTACGCACCACGATCGCCCGGCGCGCCACGGGGTCGAGAGCCTGATGGGCCAGCCAGTCCCTCAGCGCGACGACGGCGGACTCTGGGAGCAGCCCGCTGCCGAGACCGGTGGATTCGGGGAGTTCCGGGATCGTGAAGCGCGGCACGTGTCCGAGCCCGGCCTTCGTGAGCAACGCCGCGTACTGCCGGGAGATATCGGCCAGCATCTGGTGCGGCACCCGGTCGAGCACCGTGATCAGCGCGGCGTCGTACTGCTTGGCCGTACGCAGCAGGTGCCAGGGCACGGCGTCCGCGTACCGGGAGGCGGTCGTCACCATGACCCAGATATCGGCGGCGCAGATCAACTCGGCGGCCAGCATCCGGTTCTCGATGACGAGGGAGTCGATATCGGGCGCGTCGAGCAGCGCGAGCCCCGGAGGCAGCGACCCCGCGGTCTCCAGCCTCAGCCCACCCCCCTCCGGCTGCTCCCGCTCCCCGCCGGGAGCCTCGGTCTCCTGCTGCGGCAGCCATACGCGCGCAAGATGCGGTAGCACCCGTACCCCCGCGAACCACTCGCGGTCATCCGGGTGGCACACCAGCACCGGTGTCCGCGTCGTCGGCCGCAGCACCCCGGCCTCGCTCACCCGACGCCCCACAAGGGAGTTGACCAGGGTGGACTTGCCCGCCCCCGTGGACCCGCCGATCACCGCCAGCAGGGGCGCGTCGGGGTGCTTGAGCCTCGGGACCAGGTAGTCGTCGAGCTGCGCGAGCAGCTCGTCCCTGGTCTGCCGGGCGCGCGGGGCTCCTGGGAGCGGGAGTGGCAGACGCACGGCGGCGACACAGTCGCGCAGGGCGGAGAGTGCGTCGATCAGCTGAGGCCGTACTTCCATGGTCACCACATGCGAAGAATGCCCAATTTTGGAGTCGTTTTGAAGCGTATGGCCACCCCTGCGCGCCGATCAGATGGGCGAAATGGGCGAGGCAAGTGAGGCGCAGGCATAACGAGTACACAACACCCGGGGCGACAGGCGGAAAAACCGCTGCAAGAATCGCACCTGCCTGCGATTATCGGTTCGCTTCACCGAACCTCCACATCGTGCCACGCAGGTGAAGCAACCGAGTCAAGGCGAACGGAGCCCTATCCTTGTCCCGGCAAGGTCACGGCCGACCCACCAGGGGCTCCAGGCCACCGAGGCCACATTCGGCCCCCGTAGCTCAGCGGATAGAGCAGGCGCCTTCTAAGCGCTTGGCCGCAGGTTCGAGTCCTGCCGGGGGCACACAGCACGCGCCACCATGAGGCCCTCCACCCCGGAGGGCCTTTTGGCTGGTCAGAGGCAATGTAGCGGGGCAGGCGTAGCGCACACGTAAGCGCCGGACCCTCCCCCGCTTCCATCCGCCTCTTGAGGTCCGAGAGCCGGCCGGAGACACAGCGGGGCGTAGATGGCCAGCAGGACGGGCACGCTGTTGCCTGCCCAGTCGGCGACCTGCGCGGCCGGAATGCCGTCGTTGAGTCACTTGGCCAGACGGGTGTGTCGCAGGTCGTAGACGCGCTTCCCTGTGGGGGACTCGAACTCGTGCGGGGTGAGGGTGGACCCGGTCCGGGAGCCGCCACCGGCGGGGTTCGCCACTTGGGACGATTTCAAAGCCTCGGAGTCACCTGAGCAGCGGGATTCCTGGTTCGCCTGCGTCGGTCCCTCAGGTGTGGGGCCGCGGCTGTACTTCCAGCGTCTCCCCGAGGGGAAGGCCGCCAAGAACCGGGGGCACCTTGACGTGCGGGTCGGCACCGGACTCGTGGGGGAAGAGCGCCTCGCCGCGCTTGAGGCGGAATGCGCACGACTGGTCCCGCTCGGTGCGGTTCACGTGTGCACGCTGTATGACGGCGATGATTCGTGCATCCCGATGCTGGACATCGAGGGCAACGAGTTCTGCATCGACTGAGTGGCCTCGAACGTGTCTTCCAGTGGGAGGGTGCCAGTGGACGCGTAGGCGCCGCGAGTGGCGGTTCGGGGCAACGCTGGACCGGGCGCGGACGGGCGGATTGAGACGCGGCCGCCGGCCGGGCCCCCTTGCGGGGGCGCGGCGGAAA
>NZ_JBHXFA010000024.1:0-27623 GCF_042724175.1 Streptomyces sp. NPDC127084 | reverse complement strand
GGGGGGGGGGGGGGGGGGGGGGGGGGGGGGGGGGCCGGGGGGGGCGGGGCTGTGGCGCGCGCGCGCCGCCCCCCGGTCCCGCTTGCGGGTGCCGCGTCGGATCCGCCGCTCGGGTCACATCCTGCGGCTGCCGCGGCGGCGCTTGGAGATCAGTAGAGTGCCACCGCCGATGACCAGCAGCCCCCCGGCCGTGGCGAGCAGCGCGACCGAGGCGTCCGAAGCACCGGACGTCGCCAGTTGCGGACCCTGGTCCTCTGAGGCGGAGGCGGCATGGCTGCCCTTGTCAGCCCTGTCGCCGTGATCGCCCTTGTCACCGTGATCGGCCTTGTCACCGTGATCGGCCTTGTCACCGTGGTCGCCCTTGTCACCGTGATCGGCCTTGTCACCGTGGTCGCCCTCGTGACCAGGGCGGCCATGCTCCCGGTCGTCACCGTGGTCGCCCTTGTCGCCGCCGTGCTCCGGGCGGCCATGGTCGTCCTCGCCTCGTCCAGGCCGGCCGTGGTCACCGCCGCCCGCCGTGTCCTTGTCCTTGTCCTCGTCGGTGACGACGGTTACGCGTGCGGACAGAGTCGATCCGCTACGGACGATCTGGAAGTCGTACCGCCCGGGCGGGGTGCTTGGGGGAATCACGACGGTACCCGCCACCGTGCCGTCGGCGTCCGCGGTGAAGGAACCGAGCGGGATGATCCCGCCTACGGAATCGGCATCCGCGTCAGGGGCGGTGCCGCCGACGCCCTGTCCCTCCCTCGTCCCCTGGTCGTTCTGCCTGGCCGTGTCGCGGTTCGCGTCGCGCGCGTCGTAGTCACTCCACGACGGCGACGTGCTGGGCTCGGTGTAGGACGGTGCTCCGGCACGCCCGGACGCGCCGTGCGGACCGGTCTTGCCGCCCCTCGGCACAAGCTGGGCGATGACCTGTTCGTCCGCGTCCAGGCCCGTCGCGACAAAGCTGAGCTCCTGACCGGGCGCCACGGTGACATCGTCGACCTGGAGGGTGAGTGAAGGCGGGTAGGGGTCCGCCGCGAACGCCGGTGCGGCGACGGCCATCGGAGCGGCGGCGAGCAGGCTTGCGGCGGTGGCGACCATGGCCACACGCCATCCAGTGCGGCTGGGCATCTTGTTCGTGGCTCCTTCAGAAGCTGGTGCTTGATCGGCGGTGTGGGTCGGCAGCGGGGCGGCGCCTATGCGGTCGAAGTGCGGCGGTACCCAGCGCCGACCGACGCAGCAGAAACGATTCGCCAGATGTCTGGCCGCTACCGGCATCGCGCTGATCACTCCTCTTGTTCGACTAGCTCGACATGGCCGCCCGATCCGGGCAACGGGATCAATAGACGTGGGCGTCCGGAGCCAAACAGGCTCGCCGCAACACTCGGCGGTACGGCCCAGCGGCGGCACCCGGGTGGCCGAGTCGGGAGTCAGAGGCGCTCGACGCCGGCACCCCGGCAGCGGTTGCACGCGTCGAACACGTAGTCGGCGGCGTTCTCCACCAGCGCGTAGTCGAAGACGTCATGGTCGGTGGCGATGACCACCGCGTCCGCCGCGGCCAGCTGCTCCTCGGTGAGCTCGACGCACAGGATGTCCGCCGGCAGCCGGGACGCCTCGACATGCGGCTCCACCGCCAGGACGTGGGCGCCCAGCTGCCGCAGCCCCTCGGCGACGGCGACGGAGGGCGACTCCCTGATGTCGCCGGTGTTCCTCTTGTACGCGAGCCCGAGCACCAGCACATGGCTCCCGTTGACCGGCTTGCGGCGCGCGTTCAGCCCCCTCGCGACCCGCAGCACCACATGGTCGGGCATATGGCTGTTGATGTCGTTCGCCAGCGACACGAAGCGGAAGTCGTGCCGCAGCGCCTGTTTGACCTGCCAGGAGAGATAGGAGGGGTCGATCGGCAGGCAGTGCCCGCCGACCCCGGGTCCCGGCAGGAAGCGCATGAATCCGAAGGGCTTTGTCGACGCGGCGTCGATGACCTCCCAGATGTCGATACCGAGCGGCTTGCAGAACATCGCCAGCTCGTTGACAAGTGCGATGTTCACGTGGCGGAAAGTGTTCTCCAGCAATTTGGTGAGTTCGGCGGTACGGGGAGAACTCACCGCGACCGTGCGCTCTACGACACACTCATAGAAATCCGCCACATGGCGCAGCGATTCCTCGCTCACCCCCGAAACGACCTTTGGGGTGTTCTCAAGCCGCCAGGTCCTATTTCCCGGGTCGATTCGCTCAGGGCTGTATCCCAGATGGAAGTCCTCACCCGCCCGCAACCCGCTTCCGGCTTCCAGAATCGGGCGCACGACATGTTCGGTCGTACACGGGTAGGTGGTGGACTCGAGGATCACCGTGGCCCCCGGTCTCACATGTCCGCCGATCGCCTGTACCGCACTCTCGACATAACTGAGGTCCGGTGCACCCTCCTTGAGCGGCGTAGGCACGGTGATGACGCAGACATCGAAGTCGGCGACATCCGAGTAGTCCGTACTCACGCTGTAGCGACCCGAGTTGAGGGCTCGCAGCAGGCGCTCGGAGGTCACGTCCTCGGCGAAGGACTCACCGGAGGAGAGCCGCTTGACCCGCAGTTCGTCCACATCGACACCCACCACCCGGTGTCCCGCCTCCGCGACGCGAACCGCCAGGGGAAGGCCGACGTATCCCTGTCCGACCACCACCACCTTTCTTGCTGAGATTCCCGCTTCGCTCGACACGGTCGGACTCCTGTCTGGTCGGCGTTCACATCGCCCGGACCAGTACCCGACTCGCAATCAACGCGACTCACAATCAACGCCACCGGAATCCCACCTTCTGGGTGACCTTGATTCAGGCGAACAGCGCCGCGCGCCCCGCAGCCCTATTCCCGGATGGACTAATCCCGGGTTCATTACATTAAGGTAGCTCCGGCTCGGGCTATCGTTGCCATGAGTGCCCGGGTGCACACACCCCCGGAGACACGCGAACCGCAGACGTGGGGTGACCTCTTGACGGAACGTCCGGAACATTCGAAATACCTTGTCACCGGGGGAGCCGGATTCATCGGCTCCCATCTCGTGGAAGCGCTGCTGAAGCGCGGCGAGCGCGTCGTCGTACTGGACGACCTCAGCACGGGATCGCTGAGGAACCTCGCCCGTGCCCGTGAATGCGCTCATGAACTGGACGCCCGGGAGAACTTCACGTTCGTGGAAGGGTCCGTGCTCGACGCACGGCTTGTCGACGAGCTGGTGCGCGACTGCGGCACGGTGGTGCATCTGGCCGCGGCCGTGGGAGTCAGACTGATCGTGGAACAGCCGCTCAGGTCCTTCACGGTCAACACCAAGGGCACGGAGACGGTCATCGAGTCCGCCAGCCGCCACGACCGCGGGCTCATGCTCGCGAGCACATCGGAGATCTACGGCAAGAACTCCTCCGGGCCGCTGGCGGAGACCTCCGACCGGATCCTCGGCAGCCCGGCCATCCCCCGGTGGTCGTACAGCACGGCCAAGGCGGTGGACGAGATCCTCGCCGAGTTGTACCGCAGGGAGTACGGACTGCGCGCCACCATCGTGCGATTCTTCAACACCGTGGGCCCCCGCCAGAGTCCCGCCTACGGAATGGTCATCCCGCGATTCGCCCGGCAGGCGGTACTGGGTGAACCGCTCACCGTGTACGGCACCGGCGAACAGACCCGCTGCTTCCTCCATGTCGCCGACGCGGTCGACGCGCTGCTGCGGCTGAGCGCGCTTCCAGGCTCCGCCGGAGAGACCTTCAACATCGGCGGCGAGGAGGAAGTCCGTGTCCTGGAGCTGGCACGGCGGGTGATCGCCCGCGCCGCGAGTCCTTCGTCCGTGCGGCGGCTGTCCTACGACGAGGCGTACGGGCCCGGGTTCGAGGACATGGAGCGGCGTGTGCCCGACACCTCGAAACTCAGGGACCGTACAGGCTGGGCGCCGCGGCGGGACCTGGACGACATGCTGGGGGACGCGGTGGCACAGGCCAGGGACGAAGTGCGAGGGCAGACTCTCGGGGCCGCCGCTGAAGGACGCCCAACCGGGAGGTCCGGGGGCACGGGTGACGCGGGCCGCGCGGGGAACGCCAGCAACGCGGGCGACACCGAGAGCATCGGGGGCACGGCTCCCGCGCCCGCCGTACTGGCGGGCCCGTGTCCGGTCTGAGCCCGTGGCCACCGTGGCCGGGGATCCTGCTGGCGAGTCTCGGCGCCTTCCTCATGGCGGCCCTGCTGACCGAACCCCTGCGCCGACTGGCGCTGCGCCGCGGCTACACCGACCACCCGGACGCCCGTAAGTCGCACAGCCGCCCCACCCCCTATCTCGGCGGTGTCGCCGTCGCGTGCGCCACGCTGGCCGCCGCGATCATGTCGGTGCTCCTCACGGGGGAGGACGCCGAGAGGACCGGGGGCACCGACACGGCCACCGTCGGCATCATCCTGACCAGCGCCGCGCTGATCGCGGTCCTGGGCCTCACCGACGATCTGCGCCCGCTCGGCCTCGGTATCGGTGTCCGGCTGGGCGTCGAGGGGGCGGCGGCGCTCGTGGTGGTGCTCTGCTGCGGCCATCCCGTGTTCCTGGGCGCATGGTTCGACGTGCCGTTCGCGGTCGGCTGGATCCTGTTCACCACGAACGCGTTCAACCTGCTGGACAACATGGACGGGGTGGTCTCGACCGTCACGACGGTGATCGCGGGGTTCCTGTGCTGTGCGGCACTCGGTACGGGCCACGCGGGCGCCGCCGCACTCATGGCCGCGCTGACCGGAGCATGCGCGGGCTTCCTCATCCACAACTGGCACCCCGCCCGGATCTTCCTCGGCGACGCGGGCTCGCTCTTCGTGGGGTTCCTGGTGTCGTGCACCACCCTCCTGCACGGGGACGGCGGCGGAACGCTTTCCGGGTACGCGGCGCTGCCGCTCGTCACCCTGGTGGTGATCGCGGACACGGCCCTGGTGATGGTCGCCCGGCGCCGGGCGGGCAGACCGGTGCTCCAGGGCGGCCGGGACCATATCGCCCACCGGCTGCGCCGCCTCGGCCTGACCGTGCGCCAGGTCGCCGTGGTGATCGGCGGCTTCGCCTCGCTGACCTGCCTGATCGCCTTCCTGGTGATGTTCCGGGTGTTCGCTCAGGACGTCGCGCTGATCACGGTGGTCGCGGCGACCGCCGTGGCTTGGGGGCTGCTGCTGAGAGTCCCCGTGTACGAGTCGGGCTGGGCCGGTCCAGCCGCTCCTGCGGGTCGTCCGGAATAGGAAGGGTATGTCGGTATGGTGCCGTTGGTCAGGCACTGTCGGGCGGCGCAGGAGGACGGGCAGATGTGCGGGGTAGCCGGTATCGCGACCACCGGGACTCCCGACCCGGCGACCGTCCGCACCATGTGCGGCACACTCACCCACCGCGGCCCGGACGGCGCCGGGTACTTCTCCGACGCGCACGCGGCTCTCGGTATGCGGCGGCTGGCGATCATCGATGTGGCCGGGGGTGATCAGCCCCTCGCCAACGAGGACCGCAGCGTGATCGCGGTCTTCAACGGCGAGATCTACAACTTCGGGGACCTCCGCCGCGAACTGCTGGCCCGCGGGCACCGGTTCCGCACCGGCAGCGACGGCGAATGCCTCGTGCATCTCTACGAGGAGTGCGGCGAGGCACTCGTCCACCGCCTGCGCGGCATGTTCGCGTTCGCGCTGTGGGATGTGAAGCGGCGGCGGCTGCTGCTCGCCCGCGACCGCGTCGGCAAGAAGCCGCTCTACTACCGCGACACCGGCAGCGCCCTGTTGTTCGCCTCCGAACTCAAGGCGCTCACGGCGGTGGACTCGGGCACCCGCGAGGTGGACCCGGTCGCGCTGCACCACTACCTGACCTACCAGTACGTGCCCGCACCGTGGTCGATCCTCCGCGGCATCCGCAAGCTGCCACCCGGGCACCTGCTCAGCTGGCAGGACGGCCGGGTGAGCGTTCGGCGCTACTGGCGGCTGGACTTCTCCCCCGCCCACCGCCCCGTCAGTGAGCCGGAGGCCGCCGAGCGCACCCGTGAACTGCTCCTCGAAGCCACCAGGATCCGGATGGCCGCCGAACGCCCGCTGGGAGCGTTCCTGTCCGGGGGCATCGACTCGTCCGCCGTGGTCGCCGCCATGGCCCGGACCACCGACCGGCCGGTGAAGACCTTCGCCATCGGCTTCGACGACGCCCGCTACGACGAACGGGAGCATGCCCGAACGGTGGCGCGCCGCTATGGGACGGACCATCACGAGTTCGTCGTGAGCACCTCCGCGCTGACCGTCCTGCCCACCCTGGCCTGGCACTTTGACGAACCGTTCGCCGATTCGTCCGCGATCCCCTCCTACTACGTGGCCCAACTGAGCCGGCGGCACGTCACCGTCGCCCTCAACGGAGACGGCGGCGACGAGACGTTCGGCGGCTACACCCGCTACGCCCTCATGGCGCGTACCGCACGGCTGCGGGCCCCCCGCGCCGCCCACCCCGCGCTGCGCCGGCTGGCCGGGCTGCTCCTCGACCGCGGTCCGGCCCGCGCGCCGCTGCGGAAGGCGGGCACCGCCCTCAGGATGCTGGGGGAGACTCCGCAGGACCGCTACGCCCGGCTGATGTCGTATCTCGGCCCCGAGCAGAAGCACGAGCTCTACACGGACGGGATGCGCCGGGAGCTGTCGGGCGTGGACAGCTACGAGCTGATGGCCCGGGCTTTCGGCGCCTCGCGCGCCGGCAGCCTGCCCAACCAGCTGATGGACGTCGACGTGCACACCTATCTGCCGGGCGATCTGCTGGTGAAGGTGGACATCACCACCATGGCCAACTCGCTGGAGGCCCGCTCCCCCTTCCTCGACCACCATCTGATGGAGTGGGCCGCGCGGCTGCCCGCGTCACTGAAGGTACGGGGGTCGACCACCAAGTACCTCCTCAAGAAGGCCCTGGCCGACTGGCTGCCGACCGAGCTGCTGAATCGGCCGAAGCAGGGCTTCGGGGTGCCGCTCGACCACTGGCTCCGTACCGAGCTGAAGGAGCTGGCCTGGGACGTCCTGACCGACGGGACGGCGCGGTCACGGGGCTACTTCCGGCCGCAGGCCGTACGGGCAATGCTCGAAGAGCACATGGCGGGCACGAACCACGCGCGTGGGCTCTGGGCACTGATCCAGTTCGAGCTCTGGCACCGGCACTTCGCCGACCGGCCGCTGCCCGGGCCCTGGTCTGTGCCCGGACCTGGGCACAGACCGATTGCCGGACCAGGACCTGGCCGCGGGGCAGCGCAGAAACCGGTGCGCGAGGCAGCACCCCGGGTGCCGCCGGCGCCGGTCGCATCGGAGCCGCTGCCGCACAGCGGGGACTGAGCGGGCATGGGATCGCGCGCCGCCTCAGCCGTCGGCTGGTTGTGCCTGGTGCTCTTCGTGCCGGTCGTGGTGTGTCTGACGCTGCTCCACGGCATGGCGACCGCTGCCGCGGTGGTCGCCGCCTCCCTCGCCCTGCTCGTCTGGCCCCGGCCGGACCTGGTGCTGGTACTGCTGCTGGGGCTGGTTCCCCTGACGGCGGTCGCGGACCCGGCGGGCACGGCCACGGCGGTGCTGATCGCCGGTGCCGTCGCCCTCCTGCTGCTCCGGATCCTGCTGAGCGGTCTGCGGCCGCGCTGCGATCTGCTGGTGTCCGCCGTGGTCGTGCTGCTCGCCCTCGCGGTGGCGGTCAGCCGGCTGCTGCCGCCGCTGCCACTGGCCGTCGAGGGAGGCCGGGCGGGATGCGCGTCACTGCTCGCGGGTCTGGCCCTCCTCGCGGTCTCCACCGTCACTCCCCCGGACCCCCGGCACGTCGCACGGATCGTCGCCGTGTCGGGAGCGGCGGTCGCCGGGTATCTCCTGGTCCTGGGGCAACACGCCAACGAGCGCCTGGTCGGGCTGGGCCTCAACCCCAACTACCTCGGTGCCATGCTGGCGCTGCCGCTTGTCGCCGCCGCCGGGCTCGTACGGCTGCAGCGCTCCTGGCTGTGGCTGCTGCCCTCGCTGCTCCTCGCCACCGCGATCCTGGAGACGAGATCGCGCGGAGCCTTCCTGATGGTCGCGGCGGGTGTGACCTGGGTGCTCCTCGCAGGCCGTCCGCCACGCCACAAGGTGCTCGTCGCACTCGCCGTGCTCGGTGCGGCAGTGCTGCTTCCGGGCACCCTGGACGCGGTCGGAAGCACACTGACCGGGGACCGTTCCACCGCCGAACTCTCGGCGAACAACGATGTACGCAGGCGGGCCGCCTGGGTGGCCGCACGCGTCGCGCTCGACCATCCGCTGCGCGGAATCGGATACGGCGCGTTCCCCGACTTCGCCCGGATGTCACCCGAGCTGGGGATCTACCTCAACACCCACAACGACTACCTGAGGCTGGCAGCAGAGTGCGGAGTCGGGGCGCTCGTCCTGTTCGCGGCCCTGCTGTGGCCGGCTCTCGCCCGGCGGCACACTCGTGAGCACGCGGTACTCCAGTCGATGGGAGCCGCCGCCGCGATGGGGCTGCTCTTCGCCAACACCCTGGCGACTCTCCTCGTATCCGCTCCCTTCTGGGTGCTGCTGGGCTGTCTGCTCGCCCAGTCCCGGCGCCGCCGGCAGCCGGCCACCGCACCCACCGCCCGCGTCCTCAGCGCAAGGAATCCGTAAAGGAACACGTGGATGACAGAGATCGCCGCAGGCACCGAAAGCAACGAAAGCGCCGCAGTAGCCGGAGCAAGTGGAGCAGTCGACTGCGAGACCGAGATCCGTCAGGGCCGGCGCTTCGCCTTCGGGCGCAACTGGCGCCGGTTCGGGGACCTGATCGACGAGGAACGCGTCGCCACCGCCGGAGAATCGCTCGAACGGGCGCTCGGTACCAGTGACCTCACCGGCCGGACCTTCCTCGACATCGGATGCGGCAGCGGGCTTTTCTCCCTGGCGGCCCTGCGCATGGGCGCGCGGGTCCGTTCCTTCGACTACGACCCCGACTCGGTACGTACGACCCGGCGACTGCGCGCGCGGTTCGCTCCGGAGGCCGACCACGTGACGGACTGGAGTGTGTGCTGCGCCTCCATCCTGGATCCCGGCTTCGTGCGGGAGCAGGAGCGGGCGGACATCGTGTACTCGTGGGGCGTACTGCACCACACGGGTGATCTGTGGAAGGCGATGGACGCCGCGTGCGGACTGGTAGCCCCCGGTGGGGCGCTGTACGTGTCGATCTACAACGACCAGGGGCTGGAAAGCCTGGTCTGGACCGAGGTGAAGCGGCGCTACAACCGGTCCGGACCGCTCGCGCGGCGGCTGCTGCTGTCCGGCAGCCTGCTCTATCTGAGCCGGAACCACCCGGCGCGTGCGCTGCTGAACCTGGCTCGTGGGGGCGCTCCCCTCGGCGGGAGCGTTCCGCGCCCCCGTGGCATGTCACGCCGGCACGATCTGGTCGACTGGGTGGGGGGCTACCCCTTCGAGGTCGCGACGCCGGAGGAGGTCTTCTCGTTCTGCCGGGAGCGTGCCTTCGAACTGCGTCATCTGAAGACCTGCCGGGGCGGTCTCGGCTGCAACGAGTTCGTGTTCACGCTGGGCTCCGGTGCCGGTGCCGCAGCGAGTCCATGAGCTGGGCGGCTTCGACGCCGGTCGGCAGCAGCTGCCACCACCGGGTGCCGCTGTCGCGGAGGAAGAGCGTGAACTGCGCGCCCATCACGGTCAGATAGGCCACTGTGGAGGCAATCGCGCAGCCGACCGCGCCCCAGGCGGGAATCAACAGCAGGTTCAGGCCGGTGTTCACCCCCAGCGCGAGCAGCGACGGCAGCACGACGGAACGCGCCGAGCGGAACCGCAGCAGGAACGTGGACACGGGACGGCCGGCCGACAGCAGCAGCACGCCCGGCACCAGCCAGGCGGTGAGCGTGGCCGCGTCCGCGTACGCGGCCCCGTACACCGGCCTGATCAGGACCGCGACGGCCGCCACCGCCGTCAGCGCGGATGCCGCGCTGAGCAGCGCCATGAGCCGTACGTTGCGTACCACGACGGGCACCGCGCCGCGCTTGTCGTGGTCGAACTGCCGGGGCAGCGTGATCTGTGCGAACACGTCTACGGCGACACGGCTCAGTTCCGCGAGGGTGACCGCGAGCGTGTAGACGCCGACCGCGTGGGAGCCCGCCAGCGCGTTCAGGAGGAACACATCCGACCGCAGCAGGAGGAAGGCCGCGGCCGAACCGGCGTGCAGCCGCAGCCCCTTGAGGCACGCCACCCGTGCGAGACCCATGCGCGGCCGGGCGACAGCGACCCCGCCCGACCCGATCAGCACGGCCAGGGACACCAGGGAAGAGGCGGACCACACGATCACGACGGTGTACACGGTGATGTGGCCGGTGACGCCGAGCGCGACCAGGCACCCGCACTGGACGGCGGCGGCGACCAGCGCTGCCAGCCCCGCCTCGCGGGAGCGGTCGCGCAGTACGGCGATATTGCTCGCGTACAGCACCCCGACCGCCGGCGGCACGTTCGCGCAGGCGGCGGCCAGCAGCCACGGTCCGGGTAGGTTCCCATGCCCCTGGAAGGCGACGGCCGCAGCCATCGCCAGGAGCGCGGCGACGACGCCGACGAGCAGTCCCAGCGGAACGCTGTTGCTCTCAAGAAGGGTTCGTTTCCCCTTGTCCGACCACAGGGCGGTCTGCGCCTGTTCGACGGAAAGATGCCCGAGTGCCATGGCGGTGGTGCCGAACGTGACGGCCACGTAGTACGTGCCGCGCGCTTCGGGTGGCAGCGCCCTGGCGATGACCACACTGGCGATGACGCCCATCGCGAGGGTGCCCGCACGGGCCGCGATCACCCGGACGAACTGCTGTGCGCTGCTGTCAGCCATGGAGCAGTCGCTGGTACAGCGACAGATACCGCTCGACCATCACGTCTTCGCTGAGGTTGGCCAGGGCCCACTCGCGCGCCCGCCGCCCCATCGCGGCGGCCGTGTCGCGGTCCTCCAGCAACGACCGCAGCCCTTCGGCCAGCGCGACCGGATCGGCGGGCGGCACCAGCACCCCGCGCCCGTCATCGAGCAGCTCCGGTGTGCCGCCGACCGCCGTGGCCACCACCGGCCGCCCCGCCGCCATTGCCTCCATGACGGCGTTGCTCAGCCCCTCGTACAGGGACGGCAGCACGACCACGTCCGCGCGCGCCAGGAATCCGGCGCCGTCGGTACGGAAACCCAGGAAGCGCGCGTCGACCTCCAGGCGGGTGGCCTGCCGCTCCAGTACCGAGCGTTCCGGGCCGTCCCCGATCAGGACGAGGGTGCACGGCTTGCCCTGGCGTCGTAGCTCCGCGCAGGCCGCGAGGAGGTGGCGGTGGCCCTTGTGGACCGCGAGATTGGCGACGCAGAGCACCACGGGAAGCGAGGTGTCCACTTCAGTGGGCCGTGCGAGCTCGAACTCGCTCGGCGGCATCCCGTTGGGGATCACCGTGAGCTTCCCGGCGGGTACGCCCTCGTCCTGCCGTACGTCTTCGGCGACCGCCTGCGCGTTGGCGACCACCAGATCGGTCCAGCGGGTCGCGATCCGCTCCAGCGCGAGGGCGACGCGGTGCCCGCGCTTGAAGAACCCGAGACTGCGCCGCCCCGCCACCAGCACGGGGACGCGCGCGAGCCGGGCTGCGGGAGCGGCCAGCACATAGGCGTGCAGCAGGAAGGCCTGAAGGACCTGCGGCTTCTCCTTCCTCAGGAACACCAGCAGACGCACGAAGGCGCGGACATTGCCGAGCAGCGTGGACCCCCGGGTCTCCCGCCGCCAGAAGCCCAGCTTCACCAGGGTCACTCCGGAGTCCTGGAGCTCCGCCTCCCTCGGACCGCCGTCGAACAGGACCAGCAGATGGGTCCTGATGCCGCGCCGGCTCAGTCCACGGGCCAGGAGGACGAGTTGCTTCTCCGCGCCGCCGAGACCGAGCTGTCCGATCAGCAGGCAGACCCGGGTGGGCGAGGGATGCGCGGGAGCGCCACCGGATGAGTCGGACAGGCCGGATGAGGGGGCGAGTGGTGCGGTTGTCCGGTCCGCCGCGCGCATATGGGACACAACTCGCTCGCTATTCATCGACATTCGCTGCCGGTCATTGTCAACCGCGTTTCGGGAATTCGTACTGTACATGCGACCAGTGGAAGGGAACATGAAACGCGCCCTTCGCCAATACGCCGGTTCACGCCACCTACTATCGGCACCATGCCGACCGCCATGCAGCGAGACACCGGTCCGGATACCCCTCGCCTACGGGTGATGAGAGTGATCACGCGTATGAATATCGGTGGACCTGCCGTCCAGGTGTCGGCGCTTCTGCGGGGTATGGACTCCGAACGTTTCGAGCACCGTCTCATCGCCGGATTCGTGGCGCCGGGCGAGGCGGACCACCTGGACCATCGAGCACCTGACCTGCCGGTTCAGCGAATCAAAGGACTCGGCCGTGCCGTACGGCCTTCGGACGACGCCCGCTGCCTCGCCGAACTCGTCTCCGCGATAAGGCGATTCCGGCCCCATATCGTCCATACGCACACGGCGAAAGCGGGTGCCATCGGCCGGACCGCCGCAGTGCTGGCCAGGGTGCCGTCGCGGGTGCACACCTTTCACGGGCATCTCCTGCACGGATATTTCCCCCCGGTGAAAACCAAAATCGTCGTGGGTACCGAACGGCGACTCGCCGCACTCACGGACCGGCTGGTGGCCGTGGGTGGGCGAGTCCGCGACGATCTCCTCGCCGCCGGAGTCGGAAAGCCCGGGCAGTACACCGTCGTACCGCCCGGCACCAGGCTCCGGCCCGCACCGGATGCGGCGAAGGCCAGAGGAATGCTCGGGCTGCCCCAGGACTGCCCGGTGGTGGCGTATGTCGGCCGGGTCACCGGGATCAAGCGTCCCGACCGGCTGTTCGCCGTGGCCCGCGAGGTGCACCGCGCCGTACCGGAAGCGCACTTCGTGGTGTGCGGGGACGGCGATCTGCGGCCGGACCCGGAAGCCGTCGCCGGACTCGGTGACCGTCTCCGTCTCCTGGGCTGGCGCTCCGACGTGGAGACCGTCTACGCCGCCGCCGACCTGGTGCTGCTGACCTCGGACAACGAAGGGATGCCGGTCAGTCTGATCGAAGCGGGACTCGCCGGGCTGCCGGTGGTGGCCACCGACGTCGGCAGCGTCGCCGAAGTCGTACGGGACGGTGCGACGGGACTCCTGGCCAGGCCGGCGCCGGGCGTGACCGCCGAGCTCACGAGCCGCACGGTGGCACTGCTGCGCGACCCGGGGCTGCGCCGGGAGATGGGAGCCCGGGCGCGGGAGTTCACCGGGCGGCGCTTCGGCGAGGAGCGCCTGGTGGCCGACACGGAGGCCCTCTACACCTCCATCGCCGTGGCCCGTGGCTGGTGGGCTTCCCCGGCCTCGCCTGCTTCTCCCGGCTCCTTCGCCTCTCCTGCCGGCTCTGTCAGCTCTGTCACCCCGTCCGGAAGGGATGGTGAGCACGGTTGAACGTCCTCGTCACCGGAGGCGCCGGGTTCATCGGCGCCAACCTGTGCCACGAACTGGTCTCGCGTCCGAACGCGGGCAGGGTCGTCGCCCTGGACGACCTGAGCACGGGTTTCGCGGCCAATCTGGACGGCAGCGGCGCCGAATTGGTCGAGGGGAGCATCCTCGACTCCTCACTCGTCGAGAGTCTCGTCGCCCGTGTGGACGCCGTGGTGCATCTCGCGGCCCGTCCCTCCGTACCGCGCTCCCTGGCCGACCCGGTCGCGAGCCACCATGTCAACGCCACTGGCACGGTCACCGTCCTGGAGGCCTGCCGGCGGGCGGGCGTCCATGTGGTCGCGGCCTCGTCGTCCTCGGTCTACGGAGCCACCGCCGTACTGCCGAAGCACGAGAATCTGGCGACCCGGCCGCTGAGCCCGTATGCCGCGAGCAAGCTGGCCACCGAGGCGTATGTGCTCGCCTACGGTGCCTCGTTCGGGCTCCCCGCCCTGGCGTTCCGGTTCTTCAACGTCTACGGGCCGCTCCAGCCCGCAGGGCACGCCTATGCCGCCGTGGTGCCCGCCTTCATCGACGCGCTGCTGCGCGGCACACCGGTACGGGTCTTCGGGGACGGCCTCCAGACCCGGGACTTCACCTATGTGGGCACCGTCGTACGGGTACTCGCCGACGCGGTGCTGCGCCAGGTGACCTGCGCCGGCCCGGTCAATCTCGCCTTCGGCACCAGGGTGAGCGTGCTCGACCTCGCCCACGCACTCGCCGGTCTCACCGGGCGGCAGGCCGGGATCCGGCACGAGCCGGCGAGGACGGGCGATGTCCGCGACTCCCAGGCGGCCGACGGGCTGCTGCGGGAGTTGTTCCCCGACCTCGCGCAGGTGCCGTTGGGGGAAGGACTCGAACGGACGGTGGACTGGTTCCGCACCCTGCCCGAGTACACCGAGTACACCGGCCGCCCCCAGCGCCCGGTTCCGGCCGACGTGGGCTGATCGGACGGCGGCCCGGCCCGTCCGCCGGATGCGGACAGGGGGCCGGGCGTCGCGTCGGTTCAGCCGTCCGAGCAGGACGGGTACGGATGCACGGTGGTCTTCATCGGGCGCGGCAGCCGCTGCTGGAAGACGACGGGGCGCTGCTCCGACACGGGCTCGCGCAGCCGCATCGCCAGCGTCCGGCTGCCGCCGCTCGGCAGCTCGACGTCGAACGTGTACACCGGATGGCCCCGCTCGGCTCCCTGGTTCAGCATGACGCGCCGCCCGTCGACACTCGCCCCGAGCAGCTCCGCCCCGCTGGTCGCGTAGTAGGACACCAGCAGGCGGTTGTCCCCCAGCCGGACAGGATAGGCGGGTTTGTCCAACCGGGCGGTGACATAAGGGGGAAGCCCCTTGAGCGGCGCGCTGTTGGACAGCACGGCCTTGACGGTGACCTCACGCCCTTCCGCGGTGCAGCGGCCAGGGCGCCACTCCAGCGCGCGGTCCAGGTAGTAGTCCAGCTTGGTGCCCGCCCCGTTGTTCACCACCAGACCGGCGTAGGGGCGGTCGTTCCGCGGCAGGGCGCCACCGAACGGGTACCGCTCCAGTTGCCGCTGCTCGTCGGCGTGTGCGCTCCAGGCCGTCATCCGGCCGCTCCGCAGTACGTCGTACACAGCGAGGAAGAGCGCCGGGCGCCGCCTCGGATCGTCCGCGGCGCTCAGCAGCCGATCGGCGGCGGCGCGGGCCACGTCCAGCAGGTAGGCCTTGCGCTTCACCGAGTCGGAGAACTTCTCGTAGTTGGTCCGCTCGCTCAGGTCCACGATGTTGTCCGCGCTCACCACCGTCCCGTCTGCCATGGCCGCGGGCCCGGTCGCCACGAGCAGGCGGGCCAGGACGGCCGGGTCCACGGCGAAGACGCCGTCGATCCGCTCACCGCCGCTCTTCTCGAACCAGGTGGCCGACCAAATGCGGGCGGCATAGGGGAAGTGCGGACTCATGTTGGAGTTGGGCCAGGAGTTGACCGGGTCGGCCGACCCGTACAGCGCGTTGAACTCGGGGCCGAGCGCCACCTTGGGTCGCGCTCCGGCCATCGTGGTGTCGATGCCGAACTCGGTCAGCGACAGCCGGCCCCGGGTGGCGGTGAGCATGGTGTACGCACCGGGCATGCCGCCCGTTCCCCGTGCCTCGGCCGGGTTCTGGAAGACCAGCAGATAGCGCCGTGGGGCGGCGTCCCCGAGCATCGGCGGGAGCAGCCGGGCGCCCGTCGCGGCGTCCGCGACCACCGGCGCCAGCCGGTCCAGCCGGTCGGCGAGCGCGCTCCGCACCCGGTCGACGGCGGGCAGCCAGGTCCGCCGCGGCAGCCTGTGGGTCTCGGTGCGGGCTTGCGCCATGTGGTGTGCCGCGCGCTCGAGCGCGGGTGCCGATCCACGCAGCGCCGAGAGGTCGAGGTGGCCGGTCCCGCTGTGCCCGCTGACTCTGCCCAGGGTCCGTACGACGCTGGGGAGTACGTCGCCCGCGAGCCGGTCGAACGCCTTGGCCGTGCCGCGGATCGTCTCCAGCGGTTCACCGGCGAAGGGCAGGCCGGCGGCGAGATACCAGACGGGGCCGGTGGTGGCCGAGTGCGCGTTGGCCGTGTGCGCGGCGGCCGACGCCGCCGCCTCTTCGGCGCGCTCACCGTGCTTTCCGGGCTCTGGGCGCCCACCCGGGAGGCCGGTGCCGCCCGCCCCGGTGAGCGCGCTCCGCACGGCCTCCAGGTCATGGCGGGCCGCGAGCAGCTCACCACGGGCGTAGAGACCCGTACCGGCCAGCCAAGCCGCAGCCGACAGAAGGAGGCCGGCGAAGGCCAGTAGCCAGGATCCGGCGTGCCGGGGCCCGCGAACGCGCCGAAGCAGACCGACCCATCGGGCGCCGGGGTTCCCGAGGCGTCTGGTCAGCGGATCACGGAGTGACGACAGGGCTTCCTGGATACGTCGTGGCACCATCACCGGCTCTTCTCCCGAACGGTCTGGACCGGCGCCACCCTTGCCAGGGAAACGCCCATAACGGAATGAATGCCCTATTTTTTACTAATCTGGGGGAGGACCGGATCCGAACTCGCCCAACGAGGTGCACCCCCTGTGGAACTCCACACCGTTCTGAGAGCGCTGCTACGCAGCTGGCCCGCCATCGTCGTCTGTGCGCTGCTGGGCATCGGCACCTCATGGACCGTCACGGCGTTCGCCACGCCGGTCTACCAGGCCCGCACCCAGCTGTTCGTCTCGGCGCAGCCGGGCGGCACCGACATCGTCCAGCTCCAGCAGGGCAACGCCTTCTCGCAGGCCAGGGTCCAGTCGTACGCGTCGATCGTGACCAGCCGTCAGGTCACCGAAGGCGTGGTCGGGAAGCTGCGTCTCGACACGACCCCGGAAGAGCTCGCCACCCGGATCACCGCCGAGGCACCGCTCAACACGGTGCTCGTCAATGTCGCGGTCAGCGATGCGGACCCGGTCCTGGCGGCGAAGACCGCCAACGCTGTGGCACTGCGCTTCAGCGAGGTGGTGGAGCGCCTTGAGACCCCGCGCGGGGATCCCGCGAAGACCCGCTCCCCGGTGAAGATCGGGGTGACCGAGAGGGCCACTCCCCCGTCCGCCCCGGTGAGCCCGCGCCCCATGCTCAACACCGCGTTGGGCCTGCTGGCCGGGCTGCTCGTCGGCGGCGCCATCGCGGTGCTGCGCGAAACCCTCGACACCACGGTGAAGACGACGGAGGCTCTCGCGGAGCACACCGGGCTGCCGGTGCTCGGCGCCATCCCCTACGACAGGAAGTCCGCCGGCCTGCCGCCCGCCGACGGCGCACTCGGGTACTCTCCGCGCGCAGAGGCGTTCCGGCATCTGCGGACGAATCTGAAGTTCACCCAGGTCGGCCGGAAGCCGGGTGCCATCGTGGTGACGAGTGCGCATCCCGGCGAGGGCAAGACCAGTGCGGCGATGGGCCTGGCCCTCTCCCTCGCCGACGCCGGTACGTCCACCTGCCTGGTGGACGCCGATCTGCGCCGGCCCCGTATCGCCGCAGCGTTCGGGCTGGTCCAGGACGCCGGTCTGTCCAGTGTGCTCATCGGTCAGGCGGAGATCGAGGATGTGGTCCAGCAGACCGGGCGGCTCTCCGTGCTCACCAGCGGGCCGATTCCGCCCAACCCCGCCGAGCTCCTGGCATCCGGCCGGATGGACGAGGTACTCGCCGGACTCACCGAACGCTACGAGACCGTGATCGTGGACAGCGCTCCGCTGCTCCCCGTCGCCGACACCGTGGGGCTCGCCCCGCTGGCGCAGGGCGCCATCCTGGTCGCCCAGGCCGGGAAGACACCCCGTGACCGCACCATCGCCGCCGCCGAGTCGCTGCGCAAGGCGGGGGTGCACACCCTCGGTACCGTCCTCAGCATGGCACCGGTCCCCAGCCGGATGGGCGGCGGTTACGGCGCCGTGTACGGCTACGGCGGCTACGGTGAACCCGCGACGGGCGCCCAAGCGCCCGTGACACCGCCGCGACCGCGCGACGCGGCACCGGGCGGGACGTCGCGGCCCACCACGCTCCACGAGTCGACGACAGCCGGCGGTGAGTCCTGAATGTCCCGCGACATCACCGGCTCCCGAGAGCTGCGGGTGCTCTTCGTCTGTACGGGGAACATGTACCGTTCACCGCTCGCCGAGCGCCTGCTGGCGTCCCGGCTGCCGGACGTCCGGGTGTCCAGTGCGGGCACCCGGGCCTGGGGCGGCAGGGGAGGCATGCGCGGCTCCGGTGAGGGCGGTGCCGGAAGGTCCGGCGGCACCGGCAGTTCCCGCGACTCCGGCGGCCCCGGCATGGACGCGGCGGCCCGCACGGCGCTTGAGTCGCTGGGCGGGGACGGTACGGGCTTCCGCTCAACCCCGTTGACCACCGAGCTGATCACCGCGGCGGACCTCGTGCTCGGACTCGCCCGGGAACACCGCGACGAGGCGGTGCGGATGCACCCGGCGGCGCTGCGGCGCAGCTTCACCCTCAAGGAGTTCCTGCGGCTGGCCCGGCACACCGGCGGCGCGCCGGAATCCGCGCGGACACCCCTGGAGCTGATCAGCCGGGCGGCCGCCCAGCGGGGCACCCCGCGCCCAGTGCCCGCCGTGGACGACGAGGTCGCCGACCCCGAGGGGCGCGGTCCCGAGGTCCTCATGCGGTGCGCCCGGGAGATCGACACGGCCGTCGCCGCCTTGGCGGCACTGCTCGCACCGGCCGCGACCGACGGCGCGCCCCCCTCCTCCGGGTGACTCCCGGGTCCTCAGGTTCAGGCCGCACAGAGCGGATAGGGCTGGATGATCGTCTGGAGGGGGTTGACCAGCGGCTGGCTCAGCACCCTCGGGGCGCGCTCGGCGAGCGGCTCCATGAGGGTCAGTGTCAGGGTGCGGGTCTGCTGGGCAGGCAGTTCCAGATCGGTCGTGTAGACGGGATGGCCGTGCTCGATCTCGGTGCCCGTCGCGACCGGTGTGCCGTCCAGGGCGGCACCGGTGAGCTCCGCGCCGGCGCTGGCGTAGTAGGAGACAAGCAGCCTGTTGTCACCGGGCCGGGTGGGATACGACGGCTTGTCGGCGCGCAGGGTGACGGCGCCCGGCAGCCCGGACACGGGGGCATGGTTGGTGAGGCTGATCCGTACGATCACCGGCCGTCCCTCCGGGGTGCAGCGCCCAGGCGTCCACTCCAGGCGCCGGTCCAGGTAGTAGTCCAGCTTTCCGCCTGTGGTGTTGTTGACGACAAGACCGGCGAACGGGCCTTCACCGGAGGGCAGGACGCCGCCCAGCGGTCGCGTCTCGAGCAGCCGCTGCTCGTCCTCCCACGTGCTCCACACCTTCATCCGGTCCTGCCGCAGCGCGTGGTGGACCGCGTCGAGCACCGCGGGCAGGCGCCGCGGGTCGTCGATGGCACCCCCCAGTCGGAGGGACGCCCGGTGCACGGCGTCGAAGAAGACCGTCTTGCGCTTGGCGGGATCCGCGAAGCGCCCGTAGCCGGTGCGTTCGGCGAGGTCGCGTAGATTGTCCGCGGTGAGGGCGGTGCCGTCGGAGAGGCGTGCCGGGCCGGCGGCGCGCAGCAGCAGGGAGAGCGCGCTGGGGTCGAGGGCGATCACCCCGTCCACATGCTTGCCGCTGTGGGCCCGCCAGGCCTCCGCCCAGATACGCGCGGCGTAGGGGAAGTGCGGGCTGAGGTTGGTGTTGGCCCAGGTGCTGGTGGGGTTGCTCGGCCCGTACCGGGAAGTGAACTCGGCGCCGAGGTCGACGAGCGGTCTGGCCGTGGCGAGCGAGGACTCGTTGCCGAAGGTGCCGAAACTCAGCCGCCCCCGGTCGGCGGTGACCAGGGCGAAGGCCGCGGGGATGCCCCCGGTCCCGCGTGCCTCGGCCGTGTTCTGGAACACCACGAAGAAGCGCCGGGGCCCCTCGTCACCCAGCATCGGAGGCAGCACCCTGGCCGCGACGGAGGCGTCCGACATGGCGGACGTGATGCCGTCGAGCCCTGCGGCGAGCTCGTCCCTCAGCAGGTCGGCGGCGGGCAGCCAGGTATCCCGGGGCAGTTCGGCGACCTCTGCCTCGGTCGCGGCAGCGGCACCCGCGGCCCGGTCGATACCCCGTGCGTTGTCGCGCAGCGCGGACAGCAGGGCCTGGAAGCCGCGGCCGCGGGTGTCCCTGGCGATGGCCGGGACCACGCGCACCAGCGCGGGGAACACCTCGTGCGTGAGCCGGTCGGCGGCGTGGGTGGCGCCGCGCACGGATTCGAAGGGGCGGCCGATGAGGGGAATTCGCGAGGCGAGATACCACGCGGGCCCGGTGGTGAGGCGGTGCGCGAGACTGGCATGTGACGCCGCTGAGCCCATCGTGCGCCAGGCATCCGCTCCTCCGTCCGACGCTCCCGCCGCCGCGGAGGCAGAGCCGCTTTCGTGGTCGAACGCCGTTCCCGCGCCGGTGACCGAATGCCGCAGCGCCTGGAGATCGCCCTTCGCGGCGAGCAGTTCGGAGCGTGCGAAGAATCCGGTCACGGTGATCCACGCCGCGCCCACCATCAGCAGCACGGCGGTGACGGCGAGCAGCAGCCTGACCGGTCCGAAGCGCTCGGGCAGGACCGGGAGTGGGAGCCGCGCACGCTGCAGCCCGGGAAGGTGCGCAGGCAGTCGCAGTGGCAGAGGGTCACGCGATGGCAGGGACGAAGACAGGTACGAAGACAGACGCGACAGACGCGACCGGAGTCGCGATCCTGCCGACCTCGGTCCGAGGCTCATGGTGGCTCCCGTCCGTACGACGACGTTGCTACGAGCGGCACTGCTGAGATTGCTGCCATTGCTGACGCTGCTGACATCGCGGCTTCCACGCGGCTCACGAGTGCCGACCGCCGTCGTCAACGGCCCGAGCCCGTGCGGGAACGGGCACGAAGACCACCCGGAACGTCTTGGGCCAGAGCTTCCCCGTGATCAGGAACTGATCGGTGCCGGGCACCGCCGCGACACCGTTGAGCACATCGGCGCGCTCCGCCTCACGCGGGGTCAGCAGACCGGACGCGTCGATCGTTCCGGTGACCTTCCCGGTGTTCGCGTCGATGCGCATGATCTGGTCCGAGGACCAGATGTTGGCGTAGACGGTGTCCCCGACGCACTCAAGCTCGTTGAGCTGCGTCACCGGCTCGTCGTGTGCGGTCACCGTGATCTCGCCGGTCTTGGCGAAGGTACGCCGATCGCGGAAGACCAACTGCGCGGAACCGTCACTCATCACCAGTCTGCCGCGGGCCGGCTGGTGGCACAGCCCCCAACCCTCGCCGGAGTAGCGGACCCGCCGCCGCTCGGCCAGGGTCCGCGCGTCGCGCTCGATCG
This sequence comes from Streptomyces sp. NPDC127084, assembly GCF_042724175.1. Taxonomy (NCBI): domain Bacteria; kingdom Bacillati; phylum Actinomycetota; class Actinomycetes; order Kitasatosporales; family Streptomycetaceae; genus Streptomyces; species Streptomyces sp. NPDC127084. The sequence continues at coordinate 6,386 of NZ_JBHXFA010000024.1, read as the reverse complement.
CCACCCCGTCCCGCCAGGTGAGCTGCCACAGGGTGGGCCCCAGTACGGTGAGGCCCTCGCCGAACAGGGGCGTCGGCAGCGCCACCTTCCGTGCGCCCTTGCCGTCGGGGCGGCTGGAGCGGACCGATGACCGGCCCGCCATTCCCGTGCTCTCGTAAAGGGTGTTGCCGTCGAGCTCGAGCCCCTGGGTGAAGGCCTTGGCGTCATGAGGGAGCACCTCGACCACCCTGACCGTCAGTCGCTCGACACGGCCCGCGGCATCGGCCCGATCGGCGCCACCGGTCCGAGGCGCCGAGGCGGCTGGGCCGGGGAGCCCCCGGCCGGGGCCGGAACCGCACGAGGCGGCCATGAGGGCGGCGCACGCGGTCGCCACCGTGCAGACACCCGCCAGCGGTCGTCTCATGGTTCTGTCTCCTGGGTACAGACGCACATCCAGTCCTTCAGTCGGCGCCCGCCCCGGCGCCGGGTGGACCCCGGCGCCGGTGGTGGATCCCACCGAGCGCGCGGACGGCGCTCGTTGCCGGACACGGCCTGGCGACGCGCACGCGGCACGGACAGGGTCAGGGGCGTGAGCGTCACGGCCGCGGGGCACGGAGAGCTCGGTTCAGCTGATGCCGAACCGCCGGGCGGCCATGACCGCGCCACCGCCGAGCAGCGCGAGACCGGCCGCACCGCCGAAGAGCCCCAGCGTGTCGCCCTCACCGGTCGCGGCGAGCTGGGGGGCGCTTGCGGGTTCCGCCTCCCCGGGGTCCACGACGATCTCGTCGGACTGCACGGAATCCGGAGCGTCGCACTCATTGACCTTCTTGACGACCAGCTTCCTGGACAGGTCCCTTTCCGGGCTCTCGGCCTCCACTCTGAAGGTGTGCCTTCCGGGGTGGGCCTCCAACGGGATGTCCACTGTCTCGTGCACTTCGCCCTGCGCGTCGGCGTTGAACCGGCCCAGCTCCAGGTCCTTGCCCTTGAGCCGCACGGTTGTCTGCTGCCCCACTACGAACCCCGTCGCATGGAACGTGACGGAGTCCCCCGGGCACACCTCGCTCGCGTCCAGGTCCAGGGACGAGGCGAGCGGTTCCTGGGCGGCGAACGCGGGCTGGGCGGCAGCGAGTGCTACGGCTCCGATGACGGCGGAGGCGGCCAAGGCCGCCAGGCCCGCACGCCCTGAGAACGTCCTCATGTGGTTCACGCTCCTCGGGAGGGTTCGGGCCGACAACTGACGACCCATGCGTGACATATTTACCTATACGCGTCGTTATTTCGTGATTGTCTGCGTGCCAGGGCGGCGGAGGCACCGTACTGGCCTAAGAACCACGGGCTGACGTACACCGTTGGCCCACCGCTCAGGTCCAGCTCGGCGGCGGGTACAGATCACCCACGCCGCTGACCGCGCCGGCGAACTCGAGGTCCTCCTCATAGCGGCGGTGGCGGCCCAGGGTCGTCCTCGTGCCGGGCAGGTCCGGCTTGGCCAAGTGGCCGTCGGCGGCAAGGATCTGCACCCGCTGGAGCACGGTGCGCAGATCCACCCCCAGCTCGTTCGCCACGACCATCAGGTCGACGCCCGACTGCCAACTCCACACCAGCACCGAGTCCATGGCGGACGTCCAGAGCACGGTGGGCTGGTGCGCCTCCGTCCAGTGGTCGTCGAACACGGGCGCGGACATCGGTGCCGGGGCCGGGACCACCGGGATCGAGGCCGTGGTCACTGTCGCCGACGTCGAGGCGGACGGGGAGGCGGACGCGGACGGGACAGCGGACGTGAACGATGCCGGTGCCGCTGCCGCCGCCGGCGCGGTGGGCGCCGCAGGCGGAGGAGGCGGCGGCGGAGCCACCGGCGCCGGCTCCACCGGGGTGGTGGCGCAGGGGACTTCGGGCACCGGATCGGCGATGGCGTCCCTGATGGTGTCCTGCCCCGTGGTCAGCAGGTTGGCGGCCACCGTACGGGCGCCGTCCCGGCCGACTGTCCTGCGCGCCACCCGCACTTCGCGCTCATGGAGGCCCATCATCCCGGCCACGCTGCCGTCGTCACCGACGATCACCGCGAAGGCGGCGAGTTTCCTCGTACGGTCGGCCTGCGCCTCGTCCAGAGCCGCCTGCGCCGAGCGGACCTTGTCGTCGCTGGCACAGAACGCCTTGGCTAGGATTGTATTTCTTTCCCATACTTCACGCGGTTCCACATACGCATAAACGCCTGTCCCGGCCTTTGAGCTCGCGGGTGCGACGCATTCAACACAAAGAGAGCCAAAAACTAAAGGCGACCAGGATGGCAGCCGATAACTTGGGGCCGCTCTCGCCGCAACCCGCCTGCGTCGAGCGGGCGTTCGACTCGCAGCCCCCTGCTCGAACCCCTCCCCGGTCTGCCTATCGGATGCTCCGACGACAGAATATGCATCCACTAGGCTGAATTCCGGGCGCGTCCCACACATACTCGACCGCGATTGCCGCCTCCGATGTCATCGTGCTGTCACGCGCTGACGACGCGCCGCAATCCGTCCGAGGCGCCCGGCTCCCTCCTCCCGGCCGGGCGCCTCAGGACTCGGACCCGACCGGAAACGGGCGGGACGCACCCGAACGCGCTCGGCTGGGCCGTATCAGGGGTGCGCGGCGCCCAGGATGACGGTCCACCAGGGCCCCTGCGAGTCGAGCGCGATACCGACACCGGCCTCCTCGTAGAGGCAGGTGAGAATGATCTCCCGGTGCGCGGGGCTGTGCATCCAGCTGTTCACGACCGACCGGGCGGTAAGCGAACCCCGCGCCAGGTTCTCGCCGAAGTACTCGTTCCGGTACCCCGAGTCGCGCAGGCGCTCGGCCACGGAGAGACCGCCCGTCCCCGTGTGCGTCAGCCTCCCGCGGTCGGCCATGTCCTCACTGTGCTCCTCGGCGGCCCGCTCGAGTGCCGGGTGCGCGTGGACGGGTTCGCAGCCGCCACTCTCCCGCTCCTTGTTGACCAGGACGAGCACACGGTCGGCGGTTACTTCGAGCCGGGCCTCGGCGGCTGACGGCCCGGCGGCGGAGATCGCGGGCGACGCCGCCAGTGCCGGTGCGGGACCACTCGTCGTCCACGTACCCGCCGATGCGAGCCCGGCGAACAGAGCCACGGCAGGAATTCTTTTCGCCCAGTTCGTCATGGCACATTTGTACAGCGACTACTACCGACGGCTCGGAAATTCAGCGCGGGGGCGAATGTTTTCTCTTCCTTCCGGACGATTGGTCAGACTTTATTCGCCGGATGTCATGTCAGCCACACACGAAGGAGTCCCGGACACGCGGCTGTCGTGTCCGGGACTTCCCTCCGCGGGCATACGCGTGGTCAGCGGCGTGCAGCCCTGGTGCTCCGGATCGCGAGGGCGCCGCCACCGGCGAGCGCCAGCGCGACCGCCGCCATGATTCCGGCGTTGGCCTCCGAGCCCGTCTCGGCGAGCGTCGCACCCGGCGTGGCCGGGGTGGCGGGAACGGCAGGCGCGGCAGGCGTGTTCACCACCGGGGTGACGACCGGGACGGAGGGCGTCTCGACGACCGGGGTCTCAGGCGTCGCCGGGGCCTCAGGGGTGCTGACGACCGGCGGCTGCGGCTGTACCGGCGGCACGGGCTCGGGGTTGTCCACCGGCGGAACCGCAGGCGGCTCCTCGACCGGCGGGACCGGGGTCGGCTCGCAGGGCTCCTGCTCGCTGGGCTCCGGCTCGTTGGGCTCCGGCTGCGGCTCCGGGAGCGGCAGCGGCTCGTTGGCCGGCGGCTCCTCGGTGCCCGGCAGCGTGGGCTCCTCCGGGCCGGGGACCGTCGGAGCATCGATCACGGTGGTGCCGTCACCGTTGCCGCATGCGTTGCCCGACGCCGGGTTGAGGAGCCCGATGACGTTGACGGTGTTGCCGCACACGGCCACCGGCACATGCACCGGCGCCTGGATCACATTGCCCGAGAGGATCCCGGGCGAGCCCTCCGCGGCACCGACGGCACCACTGTCCGCCAGGGCCGCCCCGGCACTGGCCATGGTCGCCCCCGTAGCCAGGCAGGCTGCGAGGAGAATGCGCTGAGCCTTGCTCTCCACCCTTAATTCCCTTCATGCATCTGGGGAAGGATCTGACCTCACCCCTTCGAGCAGGAAACGAAACAGAGGGCGGACACGTCACGCAGTAGCGGTCGTGGATTTTCGAGAAACGACGAAAACAAATCAGTTCTTCTTATTTGGATGCCTGGAATGCGCCAGCAATGCATACTGCGGCGGCTGCGTCACGGCTGCCCCTAAACCGCCCCTCAGCCGCCCGGTCAGTGACGTGTCGTCAACTGGCGCCGCAGTCGCCGTTCCGCGGGGGTCAGCGGGATGTCCGGGCGCACCCGTTCCGGGTGGCCGGGCGGGGGCGGGCGGAGGCCGGGGTGCGCCGTACCCGGCGCGGGCGCGGGCACCCCGATCCATATCCACCCGGCGGCCACGAGGGCGTCGTAGCAGCCGTGCGCCACTCGCCTCAACAGCGTCATGAGCGCAGCGCGGCGGCCGGCTCCCAGCGTGCGCCCGTCGCGGATACGGTCGCCACGGGCTCCTCGTCGCTCCACGTCCACAACCGGGACAACGCGTCGAGGTCGAGATCGTGGCCCTCGGTCCAGATGCGCGCGGCGGCCGTCAGCACCGACTGGCGGTCGGCCTCGGGCGTGCCCCGGCGCGCGGGCAGCAACGCGGCGGCCGCGCTGGCGCCGAGGCGTACGGCGCGGTGCCGGCGGGCGAAGGCGGTCAGGGTCTGCCGTGGACCGGCCTCGATCAGCAGCATGTCGTCCACCGCGAGCAGTTCTTCGAGCGCGGCCTTGAAATACACGGTGTCGGTGATCTGACGGGCCCAGAAGCGGGGGCTGAGGGCGTCCTCGGGCCGCATCAGACCGCCGGTGTAACCGGAGTACAGCGGCAGCCGGGGCTCGCGCAGGGGGATGCCGCGGTAGACGGCTTCCACGGCGTCGGACGCCGGTGCCATCGCCGGTGAGTGGAAGGGGCTGGTGGCGGGGACGTTGACGACGGTGAAGCCGTCGGACCTGAGGTCGGCCGCGACATCGGCCAGCGGCGCGGCGGAACCGGCGAGCATCACCTGCTGGGCGGCGTTGACCGCGGCGATGGCCACGTCCCCTTCCACATAGGGGTGCAGCTGTTCCTCGGTCGCGGCGACGGCGAGCATGCCGCCCTCCGGTATCCGTACCGCCTCGCGTACCCGCGCCATCATCATGGCCACGGCGTCGGGCAGTGCCATCACTCCGGCGAGGGTGGCGGCGACCAGTTCACCGGCGCTGTGCCCGAGCAGGGCGGCGGGGCGCACGCCCCAGCTGAGGATGAGCCGCCCGAGAGCGTAGTCGATGGCGAACAGCAGCGGCTGGGCGCGACGCACATCGTCGATGTCGATGCGCGGCGAGCCGGAGTTGAGCCAGTCCTCGCGGATCCGGTGCCCCTCCTCGCCCATGTGGGAGAGTGCGGCGTCCACGGCCGCTGTGAACACGGGCTCGCGCAGATAGAGCCCGGCGGCCATACCCGCGTGCTGCGAGCCCTGGCCGGGAAAGAGCAGGGCGATGGGCCGCGGGCGGGCGGCGGTCACGGACTTGGCCTTGTGGACGGTGGCGGCGGCCAGCGCCGACACGGAGACGGCGGCGCCGCGCACCGGTCCGGGCGGGGTACCGCAGGGCACGGCGGTGGGCAGGGCCGGGTAGGCCTCGCTGTGCAGTCCGCTGAGCAGGGGCAGCAGTTCGCTGCGGACACGGCTCTCGTCGGCGGCGTCCTGACCGGACCAGAGCAGCAGCCGGTGGTGCTCGGGGTCAGTGGCTCGGCGTCCGTGGCGCAGTGGGCGCAGCGCGGGTATCTCGTCGTCGGTGCCGCCGCTCGCGTCGAGCACGCCGAGGACACGGTCGGCCTCGGCGATGGCCTCGGCGGCCCGTTTGACCGCGTAGACGGTGATGGTGTGCGGGTCCAGCTCGCCGAATCCGGCGACCATGGCGAAGTCGGCTATGCCGTCGCGCAGTTCCCGGTCGGCGAGCCGCAGGGCCCGGCCGGGGGTGGACACGGTACGTACGGTGAAGCCCTCGTGCTCGGTGCCGAGTCCGGGATCCGGGTCCAGGGCGCCGACGTACACGATGGTGCGTACGGGCAGCTCCTCGGGCGGCTTGCCGAAGGCCCGCAGCACCGCCGATACGCCGGCGGCCGATGCCACGATCCGCGCTCGGGGCGGCTGCGCGGAGCCGGGGCTGATGACCAGCCTCCGGACGACCGCGCTGTATGAGGTGAGCGACATCTTCCCTCCTGGTGGGCCGCGGCCCTCCGGCCGCCCTGGCATGCGCGTTCGTGTGCTTGTGGGGGGGTGCGGAGATGCGTGTGCGGCGGGGATGTGGGGGGGTGTGGGGGGGGGGGGGGGGGGGCGCGGGCG
>NZ_JBHXFA010000023.1:47608-58532 GCF_042724175.1 Streptomyces sp. NPDC127084 | reverse complement strand
ACCTGAACCCAAGTACCCCCGCGCGCTCACGGCTCGGTACCCACGCTTCGGTTCGCACTCCATGACCCTTCAGAATTCGCGAACCCAAGAGCTCTCTGACGGTACTGGTCGACCACCGACGTGGCCGTCGAGCTGAGCGTCCGGGCACCGGGAGTTCCAGGCAGCAGCAGATCCGACAGGGTGACCGTGCACGTCACGGTCACGGTCACGGTCCCGACCTGCCCGACCTGCACGCTGAGACCGCCCGTGTTGACGGTGACATCGGAGGACGCACACCGGATGCCCTGATCGGTCAGCGATTCGCGTGCTGCTGCGTGCGCGGCGTCCTGGGCGGAGGCCACGGTGCGGTGGATGGACGCTTCCCGTGCAGCGTCCTCCGCCGCAGAGTCGATCTTCGCACCGGACGTGACGATGCGGCCGCCAGCGATCGCCAGACACAGGAACATGATCAGCGACGGGACGATGACGGCCGCCTCGATCGCGGCACTGCCCGCATCGTCACGCACACTTCCGGGCAACCGGGCCTTCACATGCACGCGTATCACCCTCCTGGGATGGTGAATCTCTCCACGGGGCCGGACGCCGACTGCGTGATACGCAATCCGTCCACCCCGGGAATCATCGACTGCGCCGTGCCCGACACCTCGACGCGCACCCGCTGACCGTTGCTGCTGACGGACACGCTCGCACCGGCCAAGCTGTCACCCGCCGTACGCGCCAGCACATCCCGGGCCTGGGCCGCTCCGTCAGCCGGGCTCGCCTGGTAGGACCGGGCTGCGGTGACGCCCTCACGGGCCGCGGTCAGCGCGATCTGCCGCGCGTAGTACCACATGGATGCCTGGATGACCGCGACCGTGAGCAGGAGTACGAACGGGTAGATGATCGCCATCTGGATGGCGGCATCACCCCGATCACCGTCCCGGATGCGCCTGCGCCACCAGGCCGTCAGCCGCGTTGAGGGAGCCATCACAGGTTCGACAGCTGTGCGTTGTACTTGGCGATCACGATGGCGATCGTCCCCGCGATCAGCACCGCACCGGTGACGGCTGCGACCCAGATGATGACGGTCGTCGTGCTGACGTCACCGCGGTCGGGCCGCCGCGACGCCTCTTCCAGCCCCTGCCGCACCCGTACGGTGAGGCCGATCACCGAGCGGCGGATGCGGTCTGCGGTGTGCTTCATGGTGTTCCCCTCCAGAGAAAAGTGAGTGAGTCAAAGCGTTCAGACGGCCAGCATGCGGATCACCGCAGGGAACGCCATCAGCAGCATCACCAGCACGGCGAGCAGGGCCCCGGGCGCGGTCATCTTCTCGCTGGCAGCGTTCGCCTCGGCTGCCTGATCAGCCAGCAGTTCGGCATTGAGCGCCGCCGTACGGCCGCGCAGCGCCGCGTACACCGCGGCGCCGTCGGTGGCGGAGCCGCGCATGATGTCGGCGATGTCGTCGAGCACGGGAAGGTCGTACTCCGCGGCGAGTTCGGTGAGCGCCTGGTACGGCGGGATCTTCTCCAGCCGTGCTCGGCGCAGCGCTCCCTGCACCAGCACGAAGGGCCATCCGCGTCCGACTTCGGCGGCCTTCTCCAAGGCCTCGGCCGGACCGGCGTCAGCAGCCCGTTTGAGTGCGACCAGATCCAGGTAGGCGCAGGCCGCGTGCGCGAACTCCTCGCGTGCCCGCTTGGCCTGGTCGCGCACGGCGAGATCGGGTGTGAGGAACAACAGCAGAGCAACCACGAGTCCGACGACGGCCGGTACGTAGAACGGCAGCGAGACGCCGGCGATGATCCACGGAATCGTGGCGATGACCGGGCAGAGCAGACCGAGCGCGGCGAGCGCGGTCTTCTTCAGCATGAACTGGCCCGGCCCCTGTCCGATCAGGGCCAGGTTCTTCGTCGGGATCCTCACGCCCGGCACTCGCTCGAGACGGGCCAGCAGCCACCGGCCCCATGCCTCTTCGCGGTCCAGTTCCGGCTCCGGCATCGTCAACGAGACGGGGGCGGTGCGGGCGAGAGCGGGCGCCAGCGCGGGCTGCGGACGCAGGAGCTCGGCGACCAGCAAGGCGACTCCGGCCCCGATCGTCCCGCCGGTGGCCACGACGACGAACACGTTCACCGGCCGGCTCCGTCCATCACACGGGCTACGCCCGGACTCTGCCGATCCGTAGCCACAGGAAGACGCACCTTGCTGGCCGGGTCGGTCACGAGAAAGCGCGGGATACGACGGAAGGCTCCAAGCTGCCGCATCAGCGCGAGGACCCCGACGAAACCGGCCGCCAGGAAGGCCAGCACGAGCTGACCGAGGAACGTGGCGTACGGCTTGGTGTAGGACGGCACGAAGAATCCGGCGGCGACGACGGCGACCGTGATGATGGACATCCACCGCACTGTCGTCCGCGGCTTGGCACGATCGGCCTCGATGCCGCGCTTGCGGGCCACCTCGACACGGACCGTGCCGGCCAGGTCTTCCAGTGCCTGGGCCAGTCCCGGGCCACGGTCGTTCACCGACAAGATGAGCGCCGCGATCACCTTGTCAGCGGTCACATCGTCCAGCTCATCGGCAAAGGCCCGTAGCGCTTCCTCCGGCCGCCATCCCAGCTTCAGCCGGTCCGACAGGTTGACGATCTGCGCAGCGAGCTCGTCCGGCGCCCCCTTACGACTGCTGATCATCGCCTGCTCCAGGCCCATCCCCAGCCGGAGCAACCCCGCCAGCCGCTGGGCCCACTCGCTCAGCGCCTCCAGCTGACCGATGCGCTCCTTGGCGATCTGAGCCGGGGTGATCAGCCACGGCACCCCCACCACCGCTGACCCGAGCAACGCCGCGCCGACGAAGTTCCCCGAGGCAAGCCAGACCGCGACGAACACCACGATCGCCGCGACGGCCAGGGTGCGCCGACGCAGCCGCACGTCCTCCGCCTGATTCATGCCCCGCAGCGCCATCCACCGCTGCCACAAGGACCCCGCCCGCTGTGGCGCCGTGGTACCCACCAGGCCGACGACGACACCGATCAGCCCACCGACGGCGGCCATCCCGCTCAGCAACGCCCACAGCAAGATCACCGCTTGGCCTCCACCTTCAACGGCAGCGGCGCCGGCCAAGACCCGTAGGACTGCTGCAGAAGCGCAGAGTCGAAGCCGACCCGGCGCAGATCGTCCACGCAGCCCGGGTCCATGCGGGGAACCGCGCGCAGTTCCCCGAACTCGCGCCCTGGGGAGAAGATTTCGTTCGTCGCGGGCCTGCCCGACTCACCGACGCCGGTGAGCTCCAGGACGTGGGAGACGTACCGGTGGCGGCGGCCTCCGATCTGCGTCTCGTCGGTCATGTCGACGTATACGATGAAGTCCAGCCCGTTGGCGGTCTGCCGGTAGGCGAGCTGCTCGGACAAGTTGCCCTGGGCGAGCGCGTACAGCTCCGCGATCCGGTCGAAGATGATGTCCGGTCGACGGGCGTGGATCGTGCAGAGGTTGCCACCGGAACCGTTCGTCAAGGCCTGCATCATCGCGACGACCTCCGGCCCGCGGACCTCGCCGACCACGATCCGCTCCAGCGACATCCGCAGCGCGGGATGCATCAGGTCCAACAGCGTGACCTCGCCCGCGCTGCGCCCCATGGCGTCCTTCTCACCGTTCGACTCCCGCCCCACCAGGGAGACGACCTGCCGGTGGTAGCCGTTGTCGTGGCAGAACAGCTCGTCCTCGGTCTGCACGGTCGCGAACCGGCACTCCGCGTCGAACTCCTTCAGCAGGGCCCGCAGCAGGGTCGTCTTCCCCGCTTTCTGCTTGCCCGCGATCATGATGTTCTTCTCCGCCCGCACACAGGCCCCAAGGAACTCCCTCAGGATCGGGTCGAGCGTGCCCAGCCGCACCAAATCGTCCAGGCCGGCGTGGGAGACCCGGTGGCGGCGGATCACCGCGTAGGTCTTCGGACCCAGCCCCGTGATGGCCTGCAGCCGGGAGCCGTCCTGCAACGACAGCGCGAGCGTGGGGTTCGCCGTGGAGATGGTGCGCTCGCTGTGCCCGGAACTACGCGCCAACTCACGCAGCAGCTCCAAGAGCTCCTCTTCCGACTCGGCGATCGGCCCGACCATGCGACGCTCGCCGTCCCCGTAGTCGAGCCACACTTCGTTAGGCCCCTGGATGATGATGTCCTCGACCCGCTCATCGTCCAGGTACGGCTGGAGTCGGCCCGCCCGAAACAGCAGGTCGTAGACGGCGCGCCGCAGCGCCTCGTCCTCCTGCGGGCTCATGGCGGTGGCATCCGACCACACCGCGACCGCTTCGGTGATCCAATCCAGGCAGCGCTGCTCCTCACTGGCCCGATCCAGGCCCGGCGCTGTCTTCAAAAGCTCTTCGCGCTGCTTGGCCACTTGGGCAGCGATGTGCCGGGCCCGTCGATAGTCGACGACGACCCGAGGGGCATCCGAGCCCAGTACCTCGGTGCCCGACGCCGAACCGGAACCCGGACCCGTACCGTTCGCCGACTGCGGCACAGACGGCACAGGACGCCTCGGCGGCGCCACCACCACGGGATTGGGATGCAGAGGCCTACCGCGCATGCGCCACCCCCGCAGTCCCCGCATCGCCACCACGGGCACCCAGACGCGCCCGACGCATCGCCGCCCGCTGGACCAGCAGCGTCGCGCTGGTACGAGCCGCCTTCATCAGAGGCGACCGTGTGAAGTGGCGAGGCTGATCGGCCCCATCGGAAAGAACGCGCGCATCCCTCGGCGCATACGGCAAGGTCGCCACCACAGGCACCTGGAGCATTTGCTGTACCTCGCCCGCAGGGTAGGGCCCTTCGTCGATCACGATCAGCCCGACATCCCCGACCCTCTCCTCCAGCGCGGCCACCCGACCTTGCGCGGCCTGAAGACACCGCAGCGTGTTGCGCACCACCACGATCGCCGCGTCGGCCTTCTCGACGAGGGCACCGGAAGGGCCGACCGCGCCGCGCCGACCGAGATCAATGAGGACATCGTGGCCGTGGTCGGCCTCTATGCCGCGGAACATCACGGCCAACGCCTGCCACAGGGAACCCAGACTCGCTGCCTGCGCGGGATCGGTGATCCCCGGAAGCAGCAGCCGCTCATGAGGACCCGCCTGGCCGTCCTCACTGCTCAGGTCAATCAACTGGCGCCAAAAGGCGTCGCCGAACTCGCCCTTGCGCGCCGCCACCGACAGATTCCGCAGCCCATACCGGTCGCCGAGAGTGCCTTGAAGCAGACCATGCAGCACCGCCCCGCCATCGGGATCGCACTCCGTCAAGATCATCCGCCGACCGGGCTCCAGCGGCCACGACAGCAGCAGAGCCAGCGCTGTCGTGGTCACGCCCGGCGCACCACTGCACCCGGCCAACGCGATGACCGCCATCAGCTGCCACCCGGGGCATCGAGGACCAGACGCAAAGCGCCCGCCGCCACCCACGCGGCAGCAGTGGGACCCTCGGCCGTGGACGTGGCGACATCGACCACCACCATCCCGGTACCGGGAGCCGCAGCCGACGCCTTCACCACCCGCCCCGTGATGGTCTTCGGCGGAGCATCAGGCGCCGCACCCGAACCCGCACTCGTCCCCGTCGCACCCGGCGCATCCACATGCACCAACTGGACCCGCTGCCCCGCGACCAGAGCCGTCGCCGGGACCTGCTCGGGCTTCAGCCCGATCGGCACCAACTGCTCACCAGCCTTCACCAACGACTCCCTCGTCACCTGCGACGGCGCGAGAAGGGACCCGGGCTTCAGCCCGACAGCCGCACGCTGCCCCACCATGGCGTCCAAGTCCTCCGCGCGCACCGCCTTCACCGCCGGATCCAGAGCGAGCGACGCCGTACCCAGGTCCCGCTGGGTCAGAACCTGACCCACCGGGACATCGCGCACGACGGTCACCACCTGGGTGCGGTGCCCCACCTGCAGCATGAGGACCGCCACACCGGCCCCGCCGGCGGCGATCAGCGCGAGAGACAGCGCGATGACACCGGGCCGGCGCCTGCGCGCCGCGACCCGCGGGGGAACGACCGGCCCGGCCACCTGCCCCTGCAGGGGCACGGTGCTGACACTGGGAACGCCAGCCTGCTCACTGGTCTTGCTCAACGTTGATTCCTTCCGGCGTCTACCTGACGACCTGGAGCTCGCCGATAGCCACCTGCACGTTCGTCTGCCGGACCTCGGTGAGCTGGCCAGCTTGTCCGCCGCCCTGCCAGTTGATCGTCCATGTCGAGGTCGCAGTCACCGGGTACTTGCCGTTCGGCGCGCCAGCTGAGGTCGTGGAGTACACATGACCGCAGGTCGGGGACTGCGCCATGCCATCAGATGCCTGGTAAGGCGTCCCGGGATCGCCGCACATCACGCTGGAGCCGTCGCCCATCGCCCACACGATCTTCAACACCTTCGCCGTCGCGGTGACCGTCACCCCACCCGCAGAAGCCGACGCGACATTGGGGCCGTACGTGGTGGCTCCCTGACCAACCCAGAGCCACATCGGAACACCCACCGTGTACCTGCCACCCGCACGAGGGCTCACCACGTCCGGACCAAGCAACGTCATCGAATCAACCGCGCGCTGCGCCAACTCCTGGGGATCCACCTGAGGAACAGGAGCCTGGCCCTCAGGCACCACGATGAAACCGTCAGGATCGACCGGGCCATCGAGGGAACACTCCCTGAAATACATGTCGTGCTTCTTTGGGTCCCTGCCCTTCCAGGCCAGGTGCTCGGCCGGCGGCTTAGGCTCCACCTTGGTGTAACGGCACTCTTGCTTGGTGCCACTACTGCCGCCGCCCTGTGAGCCCCCCGCCTGCCCGCCGCCACCCGTCTCGTCACCCACGCCGACACCGACACAGAACTTGCTGACCTGGACCTTGCACGTCCCGGCATCGATGTCCGGATCGTCGTCGGCGTACGAGGCCCCTGCCCCTGCCAGGACCAGGATCGCGGCGCCCGTGAGTATGGTGAAGTGCTGGGTCAGCAGGCCTGATTTTGCGCGGTCAACTCGGTGACCATCCACGTTGTCCCCCACTTTTCCAATGTCGCGGTGCTGACGTATTTGATGAGTCGCTCCGTCGGCAGCGGGACCTTCTTCTTCGAGGCCTTGTCGATCAGGGCCCACCTGGTGGTGTCCACACAGTCCGAGACCGTGGCCTTGGGAATCTTGGCGTCGGTCACCGTGACGACCTTCGGATCGATCGCCGGCTGCCCGGTGGTCACTTGCCCAGCCTTCTGCATGGCTGACAGGTCGCGCTCGATGCCGGCCAGGGCTTTGAAAGTGGTGCTCTTCCGCAGGTCGGTTCCTGCGGACGAGGCCTTGCTGTAGGCCTCGGTCTGCGCCTCCCAGGAGTGGGTGTATGCCGCGATGACCGCGGCCTCCTCTGCATCAGCCGTCGCGACTGCGGTGGGAGCGCCCGTTGCCCTCTGGACAATCGGCTTCGGTGACGAGCCCTCTTGGGTGCAGCCGCTCAACGAAGCGAAACCGCCGACGATAGCAAGCACGATTGCCAAATTCCGACCATGAGCGGTGCTGCGAAAGCCGAACCTTGCTGTCCCTCGTTCTGCACGTGTCACGTTGTCTCCCCGAACGGCGCGATGGCATGGCCGCCAGCACGGCAACAACCTGCGGTGATACGTATCCGTAGCCGCAAGATTACGCATATGCCAGCCAACTTCCCAGCCATATCCTTGAGTTCACTCGAACAACTCCGGACTAATCCGGTCACACCCGGACGGTGAATGTCGATTTGTTGTCAGGTGTAGTGCCGTGCTGCCTCGTGCATCGAGCGACCCTGAAGTTCTCCGCCCTCCCTCCAAATGAACGAGACCCGCGCCCGACGGTTTCTTCCGCTGCCCCGTCCGGCAACCAAGGGGCCACAAAGAAGGCCGTGGCATACGTGGCGGTCAGGTACCGTGACCAGCCCCGAGCCGCGGGTGAGTCGCCTTGCCGACCGATTCCTCCGCCCCTCATGCACCGGCGTGCGAGTGGCTCGACTGCGACGGTGATGGTCTCGAAGAAGCTGGTAGTCACTGAGCCTCCTCCGCCAACTTGAAGCCGCAGTTGAAAGGGCTGGTGTGATCGGTCCTCGAGGTGCTCGTGCTGGTCGTGGGGAGGAGTCCACGGGGAAGATCGTCTGTCAGCACGGTGGGGCGAAGAGAAACGCGATGCAGCAGCGTCGGTAGATGTAGGGGGGCCTTCTCTTCCCAGAAGCCGACGAAGATGACGACGGTGAACGGCCACCGAAGGGCGGAAGATGGCGAGGACGCGTGCTGAGTTGAGTTCTACGATGGACTGGTGACTGAGACGCTGCCCCTCGTGGGCATTGACCTCTTCGACGCGGAACGGCTTCTGTTGGTTGAATCTGCGGAGCCGCCGCTGCCGCCCCAGGATGCTGAGGCCCGGGACCGGGTGTGGGACATTGCGGTGCGGGCCAACCCGACCCTGTTTGACGGGCCTGTGGTGGCGTGTGGGGGACTGGAGCAGGTCGACCCGCGCATCCTGCGTCTTTCCTGGGTGCGTGTGACGTACCGGCACTACGCTCTGCGTCACGTTCCCGGCGCCACCGCGCTGCCGTCGCTGTTCGTGAACGTCGTCCAGCCGACCGTCGATGGTCGTGTGCTGGCGGCGAGGATGTCGCCGTCCACTGCCGCTCCGGGCCGTTGGCAGTTGCCGGGCGGGTCTGTGGAGCCTCCCCCGAACGGGGCGGTGCTTGACGAGTCGGCGCTGGTCGGCCAAGCCGCACGCGAGCTTGCCGAGGAGCTGGGAGTCGACGCGGTGGTCGATGACTTGCAGTTGTGGGTCGTCACCCGTGGCGAGAACGGCAGCGTCGGTCTGACGTACCTTGCTCCGGCCCTCCCCGAAGCAACGCTGCGCGCAGGCTTCACTGCGGCTGTGGCAGCCGATCGCGACGAGGGTCGCGAACCTGAACTCGATGACATCGCCTTGGTGCGTTCACCGGACGAACTGGCCGGGCTCGCTGGTCCGCACGCGGACTATCTGGAGCCGATCGTCCGCCGCTTCTCCGTGGGCCAATAGAGTCACGCGCTGGCGAGGAAGCCGCGGCCACGTTCGTCGAGCTCAGCCACACCCGACGCCCCTGGGCGGGTCAACCATACGAAGGGCTCACCACGTCCCACAGAACAACGTAGGGAAGCGTGACAGTCCCGCAAACGGATCCTGCCGGACAGCATCAGTTAGCAGACTCCCCCTCACGGCCTTCGTCGTGGTCACGTGCACCTTGGTCGGAGCACATGATCAGGCGAAGGCCGCCCCCATGTCGGGCGAATCCCCAGGCGAGCGAACCTGTTCGAGACACCGTTCGAGATCGTGGCACCATGTACGGCATGGCGACCAACCGAAAGGCCCATGCCGCGTAGACGGCCAGGACACATCCGGGCCAGCATCCCGGACCGGAAACAGTCACAACGCTCAAGGCCGACCATCGACCGCCTCTCCTCACGTGCGCTGTCCGAGATCGTTAGCCTTGAACGCACGCGGAACTACCTCCAGCCGGGAGACACCAGCGCGGCATTGCACATGTGGAAGGACTACGTCCACAAGCCCGCGCGCGAGCTCTGGCACGACGACGAGTTCGGCAACGTGCACTGGTACTGCTGCGGCAACCCCCTCGAAGCCCGTTCCTTACTCGACGGCGTGATCCGAGCAATGTCGCCTCGCGGAGCCCGCGAACTCCGCAAGATCATCGAAGAGCTCGACGCCTTCATGGGCCCGACCGACCGAGCAGCAGAGCGTCGAAGATAAAGAACAAGCTGAATGCAACCCTCCCCGAGGCCAGTCAGCCTTTGACGAACTCCGGTGCGGGAAACGACGTGGGGGTAACGTGCTTGGGGTGACCGACGCGACCCGTGAAGATGACCTTCTGGCGGCTCTCCCAACCCTGTCCCGTATGTTCGGGCTGGGTGAGGTGCGCGATCGGGAGTTCCTTGCCCACGGCCTGATGAACCGGAACTGGCGGCTGGAGACGGCCGTCGGGACGTACGCGGTGAAGGAGATCACCGACGTTCCTTTGCCGAAGGTCCGCAGGAACCTTGCGGTCCTGGCGGACCTGGCTCGCGAGAGACTCCCGGTCCCGGCGCCGTTGCCCGCCGATGGCGGGGAGCTCGTGGCCGAGGTCGGAGGTCACGGCTATTGCATCCTGCCTTGGGTGGATGGCGAGCATGTCCAAGGGACGGACCTCACTCTTGACCAGGTTCGCGATCTCGGTGCTCTCCTTGCCGGTCTGCACGAGGGCTTGCGTCGGCACGGCCCCGGCCCGGTCCCGGGGCAGGCGCCGGCTGCGACAGTCCGCGATGTGGCCGAGGCCGACCGGGCCGCTGTCGCTCTCTCGGGTCGCCTGCCGACCAACCCTGTGACCGACTTCGACAAGGCCGCCACCGAGGCCCTGCACGACCGACGCGGTCTCCTCGCACGGCACGTTCATGCCCGGCCGGAGGGCGAAGTGCCGGCTGGGCCTTATGGGTGGACGCACGGCGACTTCCAGTACCGCAACCTGCTGCGGCAGGACGGCCGGGTGGTGGCGGTCCTGGACTGGGACCGGCTCGGTGTCCGGCCGTACGGGGAGGAGGTCGCTCGGACCGCCCAGGTGCAGTTCGGGGTTGGTGGCGTCCTCGACCTCGACCGCGTCGCTGCCTTCTGCGTCGGCTATCGGTCCGTGATCGATCTGTCCGAGGGGGATCTCGCCGATGCTGTGAAGCGGTTGTGGTGGAAGCGGATGACCGACTTCTGGCAGCTGGAGTTCTACCTCGACCGCCAGGACCCCGCCTTCGGCGAGATGTTCCTGACGGACGAGGCACTGCTGAACTGGTGGACCGACCGCTTCGACGAAGTCCAGGCCGCCTACGCGGCCCGCTAGCCGGCGGGGGGGGGGGGGGGGGGGCCCCCCCCGCCCCCCCCCCCCCAACACCAGCCCCCGCCGCCCCCACCCGCCCGAG
>NZ_JBHXFA010000023.1:27050-47598 GCF_042724175.1 Streptomyces sp. NPDC127084 | reverse complement strand
CCTCCGGCCCCCCCGCGCGGGCGGCGGCCGCCGGGACCCGCCCGGCGGCACCCAACTCGGGTAGACACGGCCGGACCAGCGGCACCGCTCGTTTGCGTGCCTTCTCGCCAAGGCCGGTCCGGTCGGCGGACTCGATGGCCTTCACCCAGGTGTCCGCATCGTCCGGGTGGAGGATCATCCCTCCCTCCCCGACAGCCTCGGGAATGCCGCCTCGGGACGAGCCGACCGTGGCGACGCCGTGGAGCCCGGCCTCCACGATCACCCTGGGGAACGCATCCTCGACTTGTGAGGGAACCAGCAGCAGGTCGCTTCCGGCGTACACGGAGCCCATGGCGTAGGTGCGAGGCACCCAGCGGACATTCGGGTATCCGGTGAACTCTCGGGCGGTGTCCCACCACCCTTCGACGAGGGTGAATCGGCGGCTGGGGAGCCGGTGGATCAGATGGTGAAGGAGGGCCGAGCCCTTGGCAGGGATGGGGTTGACCATCAGCACCGCCCCTGGAGTGTGATCGGGCCCGGCGAGGTCGGCGGGGAGGGACGGGTCATCCTCCGCGGGGGCGAAGGGCGGGTAGAAGACCATGGTTTGTGTCCGGGCCGGGGTCCGCGCCCGTCCGGCAACGAACTTCGACGTGGCGAGGGCTACGTGTGGCTCGCCGTGCAGGACCCCGTGGCTGTTGGGGGAGACGGAGTGCAGCCACCCTGCCACTTTGGACGTGCGGCGGGCGAGGGCTGCGATGTCGGCTGCCCCTTCCTGTGACGTCACCACCAGCTCCGGTCGTGCCTCTCCCAGGACTTCCCGCAGGGCCTTCTCCAGGCGATCCTGCGGTACGGCCCGGCACGAGACGCTGTTCCACCGGTATCGGACTTCTCCGTCGGCTTCCTCCCACTGAGTACCGTGGGCCTGGAGATGGGCCCGCAGGTGTCCGACCTGCGCCGACCCGTTCCAGGGAGCCTCGTGGCTGCCGAGGTAGACGACCCGCCATCCAGCCCGGGCGAACTCTTCCGCCAAGAGCTGCTGGGAGACCTCCGCGCCGCCGATCAGCAACGGCGGCGGGTTCCGCCGCCACGCGAACACCACCGTCGGTCCGGTCACTGGCCACCCGCCCAGTACGTGAAGAGCGCCTGCACGACGGCCGCCGTCTCCTGCCGGTCGCCGTCCCCGGACGCGACGGCGATCTCCCTGGCTGCCGGGCGGCGGGCGCGGCTGCAGAAGTAGTCGCGGAAGCGGGCGAGGAAGGCGGGATCGTGGAGGAAGTACTCCTGTTCGACCTCGTGGTGACCGGCCGCCTTGCGCCGCAGGTGCAGCAATTCGGGCGCCACATCCAGGTACAGGGTGCAGTCCGGCCGCAGGTGCGGCATCTCCTCGACTCGCTGACGCAGTTCCGGCAGGACGCCGAAGCCATGGATCTCATCCACGGCGTGGGCATGGGCGAGGAGGGTGTCGACGGTCCGGTCCAGGACCACCAGCCCGCCATGCCGGCGGGCCACGCGAACCCGCTCGGCCTCGATCTCCATGAATGTCATGAACGCCTCGACCTGCTCGGCGGCGGACTGGGTGGAGGGGGGCGGAATGTCCTCGCGGCGCGCGAACGACTTCACGTAGCAGGAGAAGAACATCGCGTCCTGCATCGCAGGTACCCGTCGCAGCCGCCCCAGGGCGGAGGTCTTGCCTCCGTACGAGGGCCCTTCCAGACCGAGGATCATCACAAACCCCCGAGCCGGTAGAAACGCTCTGCGAACTGGCCGCGCGGACGGCCGTCCGGGGCGGGCAGCAGGTTGGCGGCGACGGTGTAGGCGTGCCGGATCGGCCGGTACATCTTCCGCGCGGGGTGCATCTGCGATCCGTGCATGTGCAGCAGGGTCACCTTGTCCAGGACGGTGGCGGTGATGTCCTCCAGCTCCGGGTCGAAGGCATCCCCAGCTCGCTGCTGGAACAGGTGCAGGTCGCACCCGGACAGCCCATAGGTGGGCCAGAAGGCGGCATCCTCCCAGAACCACCGGCAGCCCAGGCGGCGAGCCGCCTCGTGGACGGCGAGGTGGTCGGGGTGGCGGGTGACGGCGGCCGGGGCGAGCAACTCGGCCTCCTCCGTTCCGTCCAGCACCTCTGTGAGCTCGGCGGTGATCCGGTCCACCTGGGCGGGTTCGGGCGCCCGATAGGGCTTCTCGGCGTCCTTGTGCCCGAGACCGACCCGGGCGGCCCTCAGGGGTAATAGGGACTGGGCGGCCTCGCGATCCCGGAGTTGGGAGACCGTCTCCACGCTGTTGTAGGTGTTCTCAAGGGAGGGGTGGACGCTGCGGGAGCGGGTGAAGACGGTGACCACGGTCAGCGGCCGGGGACGGGCGAGGAAGGTCCCGGAGGCGGACAGGACAAAGTCGTCGTGGTGGGGCTCGATGACCACCACCGGCCGCCCGGACGGATGGCGCGGCTCGATCCAGTACGGCGACAGAGTCAGCGGCGAGGTCAGCGTCGTGATTTCCTTCGCACCGGTCAGGGAGTCCATCCAGTTCTGGTGGGCAGCCAGGAGGTCGGTGGGGAAGGTGTAGATGCCGTTGGCGTCCGGCAAGGGAAGGCGAGTCACCTGGGGTTCTCCGATCATCGGACGGTGGCGGTGTACCAGTTGCGCCACAGGCGCGGGGAGGTCAGGCCGAAACGGACGACCACGGGGTTCTGCCACCAGAGCATCCGGACCGTGGACCAGGCGTCGTAGCGACGGGTGGAGGGCCGTACCCGGAGGTCTTCCAGGAACACGACCGGCCCGCCCGTGCTGTGTCCGTATGCGGTCAGGCGGGCGAAGAACTCCGCGTCCTCGCTCATGAAGTAGTCCGGCCGGTAGCCACGGACGGCCTTGAAGGCGTCCCGGGTGCAGAACTGGTTGACCCCTTGGGCGCCGCCGTGGCGGGAGCGGTAGTGGTCCCAGTAGGCGCAGAGCAGGCGGGCCCCGAGCCGGGCGGGGGTGTAGAGGGGCGGGATCGCCCCGCCGACGGCCCCGGCGTCCATCGCGTCGGCGGCGGCCGTGATCGCCTCCAGGGGCAGGGCCACGTCGGCGTCGACGAAGAACAGCATCCGGCCATCGGCCGCGCGGGCTCCGGTGTTGCGGACCAGGCCGATGCTGCGAACCCGCTCCGTCACCACGCGGGCGCCCAGCTCCTTTGCGACGGTGGCGGTGTCGTCGGTGGAGGCGTTGTCCACGACGACTACCTCTCCGCACTGGCCGGAGACGCCCTCCCAGGCGCGCAGGGACGCGAAGACGGTGGGCAGGTAGCGGGGCAGGTAGTCCGCCTCGTTGTAGGCGGGGATAATCACCGAAAGGGCGGGATCATTCACAGCACGGTCCTTCCTGGTTGGGGAGTCAGGGCAAGGTGCAGGCGAGCCGCCCAGGCGTCGCGGTCGCGGCCTTCCCGGTGGGCGGCGTAGGTCCAGCCGCGTACGGCCTGGAAGGCCACGTAGGCGTCCAGGAGGCGCGTGTCGATGGGGCGCCCGTACGCGGCGGCCATGAACACCCGGTCGGACGGTTCCAGTGCGTCGCAGGTCACGAGGGTCTGGGCGAGGTCGTACTCGGGGACCTCCACGGTCGCGACCTCGAAGTCCACGACGTACTCGGGCAGGTGAGGCTCGCCCGCTGCGCCGGCGATGAGGCGCCGGTCGTCTCCGCGGATCACGTTCTCCAGGTGGAGGTCGCCGTGGCACCACACCAGCCGTTCCCGGCGGGCCCCACCCGCGATGACCTCAAGCGCGGGCGCGAGTCGCACGAAGACCTGCCGGGGGCAGTGGGCGGCCATGGCGCTGACCTGCTGGCCGATTCCCGGGGCCAGGCGAATCCCGGCCGGGGCCTCCGAGGTGTGGAACGCGGCCATCAGCAGCGCGAGCCGCAGCAGGGCCGCCGGACGCGGCATCTGCCCAGCCTGCACAGCGTCGTGGAGGGTCCTGGTTCCGGCGTCGGCGGTGATCAGCGCGGAGGCGGTCAGCCCGGGCACGGGGCCATGCCCGATCATGGCGGGTACTCGCACCCGTCCCGCTTCCCTCGCGGCGACAAGGAGCCGGGCCTCGTCGGCCGCGCTGTGGGAGACGTCAGCCGCGAACAGTTTCACCACCACCGGGCGGCCGTCGGCCAGTCGGACCCGGTAGACGGCCGACTTCGGCCCGGTACGGACCCGGACCGTCTCGGCCGGAGCCGATCCGGTCAGCTCCGTGCATGCCCGCTCCACCGCCGGAACCGTGCCGCCGGTCACCGGGCACCCGCCCGGCTCAGGTGCGCGAGCGTGCGGCGCATCTGCCACCGGTAGATCCGGACGTCCTCCGTGCTGGGACATGAGCGCATCCACGGCTTCTGCGAGCCGACAAAGTGGACTACGCGCCCGTCGCGGCGGGTGACCGGTCGGCGAAGAATCCGGCGGACCCAGTCCCCGCGATCGAGGAACCGGTCCACCTCGAACCGGTTGAACACCGGCTCCACCGGGTGGGCGGCATTGGAGGCCAGTAGCCACAGGTTCAGGGCGCACTGGTCGTTGTGCTTGATGTACTCCCGGCCGCTGATCAGGGCTCGCTGGACCCCGGCCCGCATGGGGGCGAGCATCATCGTGGGCGCCCACAGCATTCCGGCGTTGAAGTAGGGCCGCCCCGCCAGGTGCCGCCACCGCTCGGCGAGGCCGGGCAGGGCTGGACACTGGCCGACGGCCGGGTTGAACTCGTCCTGCACCGCACCGACCCGATCATTGGGAAGAGTGGCCAGCGGCGCGGAGATGTCGCCGCGTACGTGCACGTCGGCGTCCACGTAGATCAGAAACGGCCGGTCGAGAAAGCCCGGGGTGAACCCGAACCTCAGGTACGTGGCGACGGAGATGTAGGCGGTGTCCGCCATGACGCTCTCGCGTGGCGGGGCCTGCCAGCGCAGGTCGAAGGAGCCGAACCCGCACCGCCGGGCGAAGGACTCCATCGCAGCGGCCTGCCCCGTGGACAGGCCATTGGTCAGCATTCGCACCGCGCTGTCGCGGCGGTCGGACACCGGCAGGTGGTCGGCGACCGATCCGAGCGTGACCAGGGCGGGCAACAGGTAGCGGGCATCGACACACATGCCGATCGCGTACACGGAGGTGCCTCCAGGGAAGGGTTCGGCGGAGCCCGGCGCCGGGCTGGGCAGATGAAGGGCTTCCGGTACCGGTGCCCCCAGGCATGCCGGTACCGGAAGCGGCTCAGGAGGACCGCAGGAGGTCGGTGTTGCGTGCGAGGTGAGCCACCGATTTGGCCAGCAGGCGCAGGGCTATGGCGGGATCGCTCCCGCAGCCGTCGGCGACCTTTCGGGCGAACCGCACGGTGCTGGCTGCGATGTCCTTCTCCCGGCTTTCCGGCAGCAGCTCCGCGTACCGCTCAGCGGGGACCGCCAAGTTGCGGATGTGCCCGCGGAGCCGCTCCCGCAGTTGTACGGCGAGCGGCCCGGACGGGTGGTGGTCGGCGAGGCCGAGGGCGGTCTCGACGTCCCCGGCGACAGAGGCAGTCGCGGATGTGGGCGAAACCACTTGGCTGTTGATCGTCGGACCGTTGTCGGGGAAGCCGAGATGGCGTTGCGCTGTCACGAGCGGGCCTCCTGAACTGCCAGGCACTGGAGCAGGGGCAAGGCTGCGACCTCGTGCGGTCACCGGCCTGCCGGGGTGAAGTCGCAGTGTTCTCCGCCCGAGCCGCCTGAACGAGACCCCAAGCGCTGTCTAACGCGGCCCTTTCATGCCTAACCGATGTCTATTGGCGGCTTGCGTGGGTTTTCTCTACAACACCTCTGCGCTCAGACGCGGTTGGTGCCTAGCGTGGTCGCCGGAGGCAGAGTCCGGCGCAAGGGAGCCGCTGTGGAACGGACAGGACCGACCCTCTTCCAGACCCTGATCAATCAGCGGGGCTGGCAGGACTACCAGGTCTTCAAGAGACGGTACGAGCAGGCGGCCAAGCAGTTAGCTGAGTTGGAGGGCCCGCCCTCGCTCTCGACCGCGACCATCGAGAAACGCCAATTCTTCAGGTACGCGCATGGGGAGGTCCGCACACCGCAGACCGTCGCCCGCCGGATCCTGGAGTTCATGTTCCCCGGGATCCCCGCGGCACGGCTCCTCGGACCAGTGCCGTCCGGGCACGAGGGCGCACCGCGGAATCCTGGGGCAGCGCAACATCAGGAAGTAGAACCGTTCGAGTACGGCCTTGAGGACGCGGTGACGGCGGCGGCCAACGAGTCGGCGCGCTTCGCCGCCAGGGCAGAGAGCAGCAACGTGGGACCGCACACGCTGGAGCAGTTGGAAGCCGACATCCGCCGGATAGTCGATTCGTACCCCAACCGGCCCGTGGGGCCGCTGTTCCGCGAGGTGCGCGCTCTGCGCGACCACGCCTTCGAACTCCTCGAAGGGCGCCAGCCGCCGCAGTACACCCGCGACCTGTACGTCGGCGCCGGCGTGCTGTGCGGCGTACTGGCCAACGCGAGCTTCGACCTTGGCCGCTACGACGCAGCCGAGACCCAGGCCCGCACCGCCTTCCTCTTCGGCGAGTTGGCCGGTCACAACGGTCTCCGGGCCTGGGTGCGGGGACTCCAGGCGCTGATCTCGTACTGGGACGGGCGGCCTGCCGACGCGGTACGCCTCGCCGAATCCGGCTCGGGCTTCACACCCGAGTCGGGTACCGCGCAGATCAGGCTGGAGAGCATCAAGGCGCGGGCGTACGGTCAGCTGAACCGACCCGGCGATGCCCTCACCGCACTTGGTGCTGCCGACCACATGCGCGAGCGCCTCGCCGAGGGGGACGAGCTGCCGGGCGGCATGATGGCCTTCCCCGTCGAGAAGCAGCTCTTCTATGCCAGCAGCACCCATCTCTGGCTGGCCGGGGCCCAGCACCTGGCCGACGCCGAGGCCCGTGCCGACGAGGCGGTGGAGATGTTCCAAGCCGCCCCACCAGAGCGCCAGCGGCTCGGCGAGATGTCCCTGGCCCGCATGGACCTGGCCATGGCCCGCCTCGGCCGGGGCGACCTGGACGGCGCTGCGGCCCAGATCCACACAGTCCTCGTCACCAGCGCCCGGCGCCGCACCGAGAGCGTGGACCGTCGCATCGGCCACTTCACCCGCCAGCTGGCGCTCCACCCCGGCGCGGGTGCGCCTGTCGCGATCGGCCTGCGAGAGGCGATCATTGCCCATCAGGAACGCACCATTGCCGAACTCCCGCCAGGAGGCCACCTGTGACCACCGTGACCGTGTTGCACCCCGGCGCCATGGGATCCGCCGTCGCCGCCCAGGCCGTGGCGGCGGGACACGAGGTGCTATGGGTACCGGAGGGCCGGAGCGAGGCCACGCGGGAGCGGGCACGCATGGTGGGAGCGGTGCCGGTCGACACCCTGGCGGAGGCCCTGGAGCGGAGCTCTCTCATCCTGTCGGTATGTCCGCCGCAGGCCGCCCAACAAGTGGCTGAGCTGGTCGCCGCCCATGGCTTCGCAGGCGTCTACGTCGAAGCCAACGCGATCAACCCGCAGCGGATGCTGCACATCTCCGAGGACATCGCACCGGGGACGTCCGTGCTGGACGCCGCGATCTTCGGGCCACCGCCGGGCGGGGCTCGGACCGCCCGTCTCTACCTGGCCGGAGAAGGCTCGGCGATCGACCAGGTGGAAAGCCTGTTCAAAGACACAGCCCTGCACACCCGCCGGACCAGCGGCACCATCGGCTCCGTCTCCGCACTGAAGATGGCCTTCGCCGGCTACCAGAAAGCCGCCCGCACCCTGGCCGGCGTAGCCCACGCCCTCGCTGCCGCCCACGGCGTCGGCGAGGAACTGACCACAGAAGCCAAAGTCATGGCCGCCAACATCCTCTCCGACCCCGAATATCTCCCCAGCGTCGCGGCCCGCGCATGGCGTTGGGCGCCGGAGATGCAGGACATCGCCGATACGCTCCGCGCGGCCCACCTGCCACCGGACATGGCCGAGGCCGCAGTGACCGTGATGTCGCACTGGGAACGAGACAAGGACCGACACGACCTCTCGGTCGCGGACGTCCTCGCCCACCTGCGGAGGCCCAGCATCTGATCGCAGCAGACGCCGAACAAATGCCGCGCAGCACCCGGCTTCGCACTGCTGTGCTCGTCACGTGGGTGTCTCCGCAAGCTCGGTGATTCCCACTTCAGCGCGCCGTGTTCGGTGGTGAGCTGCTGAATCTGGCGGTCAGTTCGTCGACGCGGGTCTCCGGCGGCGGCCTGGTCGAGTTGTTGGCCGAGCTGCCTGCGCAACGCATCCTTGAGTTTGTCCCGCTCGCCGCAGAGCGCGGTGATCCCCTGCCGGGCCAGCTCCAGGTCTGTCTTCAATCCCGTCGCACTTGGCGGAGTTACTGGTATCCCTTCTTCTGCAGTCTTGCGACTGATGGGGTCGTGGGGGCGAGCTCGGCAAGGAAGCAGCTCACACGTTCCAACTGGTCACTGGCGCGGGTGGTGAGCGCGTCCAGGGGGCTGGCGCCTGCCAGGGACTCTGCGGCGCGCTCCAGCGCCGGCACGCGACGGGGGCGGGCGTGGTCGGCGAACACCTCGTCGAGGTGCGGGCCGGTGATCTGGACGGGGCCCACGCGGCGGCCTTGGACCGTCAGGGACATGTAGTGCTCGTATCGGTTTAGTGCTGCAACGACGGCCGGGGTGGGGTTCTCGCCCCATTCCGAGGTGATCGGGGCGATCGCGGACTGTGAGCCGGCGGTGGAGGCGAGCGTGGAGGCGTTCTGGACCAGGGACAGTCGCACCGAGATGGGCAGGCGGGCCAGGAGCTGGGTCATGCCGTGGACGTGGACTTTGTACTTGCGGAAGTCTTCGAACATGGAGGCGATGGTCTCGGGGGCGGCGCCGGTCAGGGTGATGAGCTCGTCGAAGTACGCGCGGAACGGCACTCGTGCTGCTTCGGGTGTATCGCGGCGAGAGCGCACGGCGCGCAGCAGGTCGCGAGCGAGCAGGGCAGTGATCAGCCGGTCGGTGGGCCCGTTTCCGCCGGGGCACACCCACACGATCATCTTCGTGTCCATCGCGGCGCGAATGTTGTAGCGGCCGGTTGGCTGCCCGAGGAACGCGCGGGTGACGGGGTTGGCGGCGAGCCGGGCGATCGGGTTGAGGACCACGGCGAAGGAATCGACGGGCAGCGTCGGGAAAACCGTCTTCCACCACGCGTGGGTCTCCTCGTCCACGCGCCCCTGAACACCGGTGAGTGCGGCCGTGCGGAAGACCGGGTCGGTGAGCATGGCCCGCACGTGGAAGATCGTGGTCTGGTCTTCAGGGCGCCCTGCCCGGCAGGCTGCTTCGTTGACGGCCACCAGTACCGCCAGGCAGGCGGTGAGGATGGTCAGTGCGCGAGGGGCGCTTGCGTCGTCCCAGCCGAGCGCGGACGCGTAGGCGTCCGCGGTGGCCTCGACGACCTCGTGCGGTACCTGTCCTTGATGCATGCCGATCGGGTTCCATGAACTCACCTGCGGCGCGGGGCCGTGGGCGCCGAGGTCGATGAGCGCGATCCGGTCCGTCAACGTGTCGTGGGCCAGGAACGGCAGCGAACGGGGCCAGGAGTCGCGGTGCGGGTCGACGAACATCAGACCGCCCCCGGCGTGCGCCCAGCCGATCGCCTGCGCGAGCGCCCGCTCCGTCTTCCCCCCGCCTGCCTTGCCCACGCCGACCTCGAATAGGGTCTCCTTCGCGTAGGTGGCCACGAGGCGTCGGCGGCCATCGGGGCCGCGGTAGCTGCCCTGCAGCAGCAACTGCGGATTTCCGAACTCGAAGGTCGGCAGGTCCGAGGCGAGCAGCGGAAGACGGCAGTGCTTAGTGGGCGGCTTGAGCAACCCGGCCAGTTCTTCCAAACGGACCCAGTTCGCGCGGGGCGGCTGGCAGTGACCCCACTTCCAGCGCCGCTCGAAGCCCTTCCGGCTGGGCCAGCGGTCCGCTCCGAGGCGCCACGGACCAAGGCGCCACCCGCGCATCGCCCACCGTGCGCCGCCGCCGAACACGTCGAAGCCGGCCTGTATCTGGGCGAGTCTGGCCTGCGCCCGGCCTTCGGTGTTCGACGCGCACATCACCAGCAGCTGCACGCGCACCAGATGGTCGTCCTCGGCGAGCTTGCCCAGAACTTCCCGCGCCTCCACCCGGCGGGGAACCGGCGGCATGACCAGCCGGCGCCCACTCCCGCCGCCGCCCTTGCCACTCGCCAGCTGCTGCACCTGCCACATCCAGGAGTCCTCGATACCGGTCGCGTCCTGACGCACCCACCTGGCCGCCCGCTGAGCCTCACGCCGTTCCCGGCGGCGGGCATCTGCCATCAACTGAAGACGGCGCGCCCGCAAGGCCCACTTGGGGGCACGCTGGATATCGAGCCGAATCTCCGCCAGGTCGCCCAGTTCCGCCCGCAGATCACAGACGGCATCGACAAGGGGCTGCAACGGATCCGGGTCGAGCGGGACCTCCCGCAGGGGGGCCGTGGGCTTGCCGCGCAGAACGAACTCGGCCCGCACCACGTGCTCGCGTGCCTTGTCGGCCACGGGACGGGCCCGTTCGACGGATACGGCGGGGCCGAAGGGCGTGATGGACAGCAAGCGCTCTGCCCCGGCGGGGCCTTCGATCCGGTAGCGCAGCGGACTCGAGCCATCGGCGCGAAGCCGGATCTGCACGGTCTTCGACCGCCTGGGCGCCCACCACGGCATACTCGTCGACGCCCGCGCGAGCTGGACCCCGCGGCGGAAGATCTCCTCCAGCCCGGGGTCGAAGTGCCGGGTCGGCACGAGTTCCAGCGCCATCCGCTCGGCCGAAGCCTTCCTCGCCAGACGGCGCACCACCATCTCGCCCGCGGCCCAAAGGACGAGGGCGACCGCCACCACCACATACCAGTAGGTGGTGATCCAGCAGGCAGTGCCGAGCAGGACGTGCAGCAGATCCACGATCGGATCGGCCACCGTCATCAGAGCCGTGTCTTTGGCATCCACGCGGACGCTCCTTTCGTCGACGTGCGGGTGAAGTACCAGTTGGTGACGCGCCGGTCGGTGAAGGTGCCGCCGCGGTCGGCGCCCGCCCACACCAGGTGCACCACCGCTATGTCGGGGTTGCCGGCCCGGCGGGCGACGGCGGCTTGGATGCGGAAGCGAGCCATAGCGAATGCCGGTGCGAACACCTGGTCCGGGTCGCCGAAAACCGTGGGCCACGTGGCGCGGCCGACCCCGGTGGCATCCGCCCGCAGCAAGCCCCGTCCCGCTGTGAGGAGCTGTCGCGCATCAGCGGGGGCGAGATCGGCGGGCCAGGCATCCTCCAGCGACTGCTGGATGGCGGCATCGCCGGCCGCACCCTCGCCGTGCGGGGGCAGCGCGGACGCACCCTGCTGCATCGACGCCGTGGAGGGCGAGGCATGCGTGGACTCTTTGGCCTGCGCGGCCCGGTCTGCGGAGGGCAGCGGCGCGGGAGGGGCCGCGGGCCGGCTCCCTCCGGGCATTGTCAGCAGGAACACCCCGACCACGGCCAGAACCACGGCGATGGTCAGCAGCAGGCGCGGCGAGCGCGCGGGGGATACGGTCACAGCAGTCGGGCCCCTCCCGCGTATCCCGGCATGGCGTTGACCGCATCGAGGCGGACAACAGCGTCTGGCCTGGGGGCGTTGACCATCTGTCCGTTGCCCACGAATATCCCTACGTGATGGATCGTCGCGTCGCGGCCGGGAGCGTCGGCGTAGAAGACGAGATCGCCGGGCTTGAGCGCACCGGGACCGGCACCGGCGGGGATGCGCCGTCCGGCACCGGCCTGTGCTGCCGCGGTACGCGGCAGCAGGATGCCGACTTTCGCGTACGCGTAGACGACCAGGCCTGAACAGTCGAAGCCCTTGATGTGCGCGCCGCTCTTCCCGCTGGGGGAGCAGCACCCACCCGTGCTCGCCCCACGGGCGTTGCCGCCGCCCCACGAGTACGGCACACCCCGTTGGGCCAGGGCTGCCTCGAGCACGATGCGGACCTTCCCCGACACGTTCGTCATGTCGGGGCCCTGGGAGGCTGCCGCCGTGTACTGGTCGATCCAGTTCAGCACGTTGGCGACGTACTCGTGGGAGCGGTTGTACTGAAAGATCGCGGCCTTGAGCTGAGACCGCTTGGCCAGGTCGCGTCCGTTGCCGCAGAGATAGACAGCGGCACCGAGGGCGGCGTCGTCCGCGTTGTGCGGATCAGCGACGTTGTCGCCACCCGCATCTCTGCCGCTGCCCTCCCACGTGGACGGCAGGAACTGGAACGGGCCCACCGCGCGCTCCCCGCTGGCGGTGCCATCCCAGCGGCCTCCGTCGGTGTCGGGGAAAACAGTGGTGTTGCCGCCGGCCCCGGATCCGTTGAGGAGCACCCCGTAGATCTTCGGACGGATGACACCGGTCTCGGAGATGCTTCTGCCGACAGCGTGGTTGGACTCGACCTTGGCGATCGCGGCAAGGACGGGCCAGCGCGTGCCCCGGCACCGGGAAGCATGCTTCGCGATCTGCTGGACGGCCCTCTTGTAGGCGCTCAGCATCCGCGGGGGGATATCCGCTGCGGTGCCACCCCCGGTGATCTGACCCTCGTCCTGCGCCCGGGTCTTCAGCGCAACGGCCGCGCTGATCGCATGGGTGACAGGAGCGGTACAGCACACAGCGGCGAACAGGATCAGCACGGTGAGGCACCCCCACCGCCTGATTCGGCGCGAGGCCCGCTTCACCCGTCGCCACCGCCGTCGCGTTCCTGGCGCAGTCGCTCGGCTTCGGGCGCGGTCCGCCGCATCAACTCCTGCATCCGCGTACGGGCCTCCTGACGCGCCCTGTCACGGGCGCTGGTTCCGCCGGGAAGCACCGGCGAAGTCCTCGCTGGTGCCGCGCTCGCCGGGCCGAGACCGCTTGTGATCCTGGTCGGGGAGCTCGGCGATGCCCCGCTCGTGGTGCCCGTTCGTGCCGCGGGGGGCTCGGTGGGGCGCACTGGGGCGGGCGTCGAGCGAGTCGTGGAGCTATCCGAGCCTGGTGTGTGACCCGGCCCACGCGGACGTAGCGGGGGAGTCGCCGCCGTCGCTGTCGGCAGGCGCCGGCTGGTGAAGGGGCCATCCCCACTTCGGTCGTCGTTGTTCTCCCTGAGCACGCGGGAGACGTGGCGTCCCGCGTCTGCCCAGGCACGGCCGTCCTCGCGGACGGTGTTGGCCCATACCCGTACCTGCTGGCGTGCATCCTGCGCGTACCGCGAACCGCCCTGGCCAGCCCGACGGACATTCGCCGGCAGGCCGACACTCGCCCCGTATGCGGCGCGGCCACCCCGGTGGAGGATGCGGTACCCGCGCAGGCGGACCAGGCGGTTGTGGGCACGCGTCGACAGGAGCGTGCGGTCGGTGTTCTGGTCGTGCAGCACCTGCCCCGAGTCGCGGTCGACGATCCGGCCGTCCTCATCGCGATATCGATGGGGCGGACCACCAGGGGTGCGCGGCCCCCCTCCGCCCCCGTCGGCACCACCCCCCGTTCCCGGACCACCCGCGTCCGGGTCGCCGCCGGTTGTGGCCTTACGCCACCTGGCCAACTGCTCATCGCCTGGACGCCGACCGATCAGCAACCAGTGG
Organism: Streptomyces sp. NPDC127084; assembly: GCF_042724175.1. Lineage (NCBI taxonomy): Bacteria > Bacillati > Actinomycetota > Actinomycetes > Kitasatosporales > Streptomycetaceae > Streptomyces > Streptomyces sp. NPDC127084. The sequence continues at coordinate 34,037 of NZ_JBHXFA010000023.1, read as the reverse complement.
CCGCCCTTGGCTCCGAGCCGCGCACCCAGCCCACCCGCGGCCGCCGCCGCGGTGAGCGGGGCCAGTCCCCGGCCGGCTTCGGCCGTGGCGTCGGCGAACATCCGGCCCGTATCGACGGGCATGCCGGCACCGTCGACCAACGAGGACAGCGCGCCCATGAGCCTGTGGCGCGTGCCGAGCACCCCGAACCGGCCGCCACCTGCGAGGGCGAAGGCGCGCAGCCCCCCGCTGTATCCGCTCATCGCGGCGGGGGAGTTCATGGCGAGCGCGGCCCCGAGCTCAGAGGTGTCGCCGGGCAGGTGCGTACCGCCCACCTTGGCGTAGCGCATGCGCATCGCCATGCGCTGTCCGAAGGAGGTGATGCCCGTCAGCAGCCTGCGGTGTCCGGCGGCGCCGACGATGGCGAGCACGTCGATCAGCAGGATCCGTTCCACCACGAGATCGGGGCCGTCGGTGAGGATCACGTCCATGGCGATGGCGAAGAACGGCACGAAGGCGCAGATCCCTACCAGCGCCAGCACCGCGATGCCCCACAGCGACAGCCACTTCCACACCGACTGGCGCGGTGGTCCGGGCAGCATGGCCGCGATGAACGTGACCCCGCCGACGGCCGCCGCCGCAGCGGCGACACCTTGCGTGCCGAGGAGGACGGTGGCGCTGGACAGCAGCATGCCGCACACGAACACCGCGGCGATCAGCAGCAGGACAGCGCCGCCGATGCGCCACCAGGTCGGCTCTTTGGCGTACTCGGCACACGCCTCGCCGACCTTGCCGGCCTTCTTGAGATCCGCCACGAACGCGGCGAACTCTCTGTCCTCTTCACTGGTCAGTGGGCTGAGCGTGTCCAGGAGCTCCCCACCTGGAGTGATCTGGGGAAGCTCGGCCGGGTCGGTCTGGCAGTACTTCTTCGCGTGGTCGGAGAGATAGCGGCACCGATCCTCGGCGCCGTCTCCAGCAGCCTGGCCGTCGCTGATGCAGTAGTCCTGCGCGATCCCCGCCACCCTGTCGCACGGATCCTCGCCGTCGGCCTTGCCGGTGCGTGACCTGTAGTCGCCGGAGACCCACCTCAGATGCACGGCGTAGGCCTCGCGGTCGGAGGCCTTGCCCGGATCGAGGACGCGCCCGTACTGCAGCAGCATGTACGGCTTGACGACGAGCGCGTTGGTGAGGGAGTCCTGGATGGGGCGAGCCACCTCCGCGGACTCGGCCGGCTTGCTGGCTTCGCGCTTCAGGCAGGCTCGCTCCGCCAGGCCTGTCATGTTGAAGCACGGCCCCCAGGCGGAGATCTTGCCGCCCCAGTCGTAGGCGTTGACCGTCGACTGGGCCACCTCCGCACCCACTTGCTGGGCTTGCCCCAAGGGGCCGTCCTCGGCCAGCAGGTAGTCAGGGCGGACGAACGCGGACGCGGCCAATGCCGCGAGCAGCAGAGTCAGGAACATCTCGCCCAGGCCGCGGCCGACGCGCCCGCGCACGAGCATGAAGCCGACGAACACGAACGCCCAGGCCAGCAGCAGCCCCTTCAACCCGAGGGCGTCGACCACCAGCGTGTTGTAGACGTCGGAAACCTTCTGAGCGGGGTCGGTGAGGATCTTCAGCAGCGGAAACCGGAAGGCGAATTCAATGGCCCACCCCGCCAGCCCCACCAGCATCCGGATGAGCGTGAACACGCCGGACAGTCCGAACGCCAGGGCCTGTGATTCGAAGTCGACGATCGAGCCGCCTTCGGCGTTCAGCTCGTAGCCGTTGATCGGCACACCTTCGGAAGAGGTGATATTCAGCGGAGCCAGCAAGTCACCGGTCTCGCTGTTGCTGCTTGCGGCGTACACGACCTGCGTGTTCACCACGAGGAACACGCACGTGAGCAACACGACGAAACCTGCCGAACGCACGGTCGCACGATGGGGACGCAGCACGTCAACGCCGCCTTTGCCCAGCGGCGCCGCGCAGCCGCCACACCACCAAGGCAGCCACACCCGCACCGGCGGACAGCAGCCTCCACGCTCCACCGGCCACGTCATGCCGACCGGAGGCGGAGCTCGGGGCGCCACGCTCGCAGTACGCCATGGCCCGGCCCACGAGCAGGTCGCAGGGATCTCGATGCGCGGTGTCGGCGGCAAAGGCTTCTCCGGTGTGCGGCCACCACCCGTCCCGCACGCCCACCCCCACAGCGAGCATGACCGCTCCAGCCACGACGGCGATCACGGCGAGGACGCTTGCGGCGGCGACGCGCTTCGAGCGATCCCACGACAAAGTGGTCATCAGACGGTTTCCTTCGGACGGGTCTGTGCGGCTTCACCGGCGTGCGGCTTCGGCACGGAGGGTGGGGCAGAGCCTGTGCGGCGTCCTGGCGTGGTGGTGATGGAGGTGGTGATGCGCTCGATGCGGGGGATGGAGACCTTGATGCGGCCGGTGTTCTGCCGCGGGCAGGTCAGCAGGAACTCGCCCTCCCGGCCCTTCTGGCCGACGGGGGACAGACCGGTGGTCACCAGCCGCAGCAGCTCCACGTCGTTCGGGTCGAGCCCGACGAACTCCAGTCCGCGGCGGGCGCGCTCACGGTCGGCGGTGCGGGCGAGGGCGCGGTAGGCCATCAGGCCGCGGTCGGGGCCGAGTTCCTCAGCGTCGTGCGAGCCCGCCAACAGGCCAGCGCCGTGCTTGCGGCCGTCGTGGAGGATCTCGTGTACAAGGGCCGTGCCTTCGGCGGACGAGGTGAGCCAGTACAGCTCGTCCAGTACCACTGCGGTGAACCGCTCGGGGTCCTCGAAAGCCGTCTGCCGGGCGATCGCGGCGACCAGGTAGAGCACCGCCCGGCCGATCAGCGCCTCCAGCGGCTGTTGGTGCAGGATCTCGGGGTTGGCGAACGCGGCCTTCGGGGGCAGCTTCAGACCCGTGGTGGTGATCACGATCATGTCGGAGGCGCTGGAGGCGTCCAGCCGCACCGGCGGCAGCGTCGGGTCGAAGACCATCCGGGCCAGGGAGTCGGTGGCGACGACCCGGATGAGGCCGGCGAGGGTGGCGGCCGCGTCCTGCCGTTTTCCCGCCTCGCGAGTGGCCATCTCCTCGAGGACCTCAAGGACGCGGTGCATGGAGGGGGCGTCGCTGAGGGCGGCCTGCTCGACGGCGTGGTGGAGGACCTCGCCGCTGGTGCTCATCGGGCCGATGCCGAGCTGCAGGGTGAGGTAGGACAAGGCGTAATGCCGTCCCTCGGGCCCGTCGAACATGCGCAGCGGGTCGATGGACACCTCGGCCTGCGCGGCGTCGATGATCTGGACGCGGCCCTTGGCGGCGGTGCGCGCGAAGGTCGCCCACTCGCGCACGGGGGTACGGTCGATGCAGATCGCGCAGCCGCCCCGCGCCCACACCGCCTCCGCAATCAGCTTCTGCAGGACGCTCTTACCCGCGCCCAGATCCCCGACGATGCCCATCGACGCCGATGCGTCGACCTTGGGCGCATCCGCCACGTTGATCATGACGGGGCGGGTGGTACCGCAGTCCAGGTCGAACCCGAGGAACATGCCGTTGGGATCGCCGACCTCCGCAGCGGTGAAGGCCCCGCCCAGCGCCCAGTCTTCGGAGACCTGGTGCTGGGTGAACTCCCGTACGACCCCCGGCCGTACGGTGCCGGGCAGCCCCAGGGTGAAGAGGGCCTCCTGCAGGCCGGCCGGGCGCACGGCCCGGTAGTCGGCGCCGCCGAGCAGCGCGGCCAGGGCGCGGGCCCTCGCGTCGCAGACCGCGGCGGTCGGCCCCCACACCGTCAGCACCGTCACCGACTGCACCTCGACCTCCACGCTGGTGCGGGAGAGACGGGCATCGAGCTCGCCCAGATCGCGGGCGGCCTCGGTGAGCGAGGCGGGCATGCCCGTAGGGCGGGCGTCGTACTGGTCGGCCTGGTCGATGAGTTCGTTCTTCTTGCGCCGCACCTGGTCGCGGGCCTTCTCCGCGGGTACGAGCGTCAGGTCGACGGTGTAGTCGACCGGGAAGTCGAGCAGCTCCAGCTGGGCGAACAGGTCGGCGGCGTCCTGGCTGACCACGGGCGGGCACTCGGCCAAAGCGAGCTGCGCCTGGTAGCCCACCCCATTGTCGGACTCGACCTGCAGCCAGCGCCGCCCGAGCGGTGAGCCGGTGTTCACTCGCCACCAGGCCTTGCGGCCCGACCGGGTGATCCGGCCCGCGCTCTTGAGCTCGTCGACATCGGCGATGGCGGGGTCGATGCCTCCTTCCTGCAGGCGGACCTGACCGAGGTCGGCATAGCTGGGGGAGCGCAGCACCCCATCCCGGATCTGCCCGCCGTACATCTCGCTGGCCTCCGCCTCCGCCAGCAGCGGCTCGGCAAGGCCGCGGTGCAAGGCGTGCTGGATCATCCACACGATCTCCGCCGGGCGGGCCGGGCGGAAGGCGATGCCGCCGGCGAGCGCGGCCTCCACCCGCGAGGCCTGCTCGCGATACGCGCTCACCTCTCGTCGGGCCACCGGCGCCGGCCGCATGCCCAGCATCGGCGCGACCTCGGCCCACGTCGCGCCGAGGGACGCCGACACCTGAAGGCTGCCTTTTGTGGTCTGCAGGGGCACGGCCAGCCACAGGGTGCGGCGGTGCATCTCTTGGTCGTCGAGCAGATCCAGGGCGGCGTCGACGTTCTCCACCCACGGGTGCCGGCCCGCACCGGGTGCCTGCTCGGCCGGCTCGATGCCCTCGATCATGCGCAGGGCGATCTCGCCCGGGTCGACCTGGGCGCACATGCCGTACAGGCGCGGGGCTCCGGCCAGCGAGCGCACCAGGTGAGTGGTCTTCGCCAACTGCTCGTCGCGGACGGCGGCGGGCACATAGGTGCCCTGGACGGCCTCCTCGCGGCGTCCCTGCGCGTCCGGGCCGGGGTGAAGGCGGTAGACGGCCCACACGCTGCCCTGCGTCGACCACACCAGATGCCCGGCGATGTGACGGATCGGAACCCTCACCGCGCACCCCCTTGCGCCGAGAGCGCGAGCAACTGCTGCACACCCGACATCGGCCCCGCCATGGCGGGAGCAACCGCCTGTGGGCGGCGGGGCGCGGACGAGCGCACTGCGGCCGGACTCGGGCGTAGCCCTGGGGCTGGACGCCGCTGAACCACACGGGAAGCCACGGCCTGAACAGCGCAATGGGGCGCGGGCGTGTCCTCGATGGTGAAGCCGCCGAGCAGCGGGTGGCCGGCACGATCGCGGGCGGCCCGCCCGCCGATCCGCCCTCCGCGGGGCTGCCAGCCGAGCAGCACCCAGCCCAACGCGGCCTGCATCGGGGCCCGGCCCCGGATCCGCGGCCGGCGCACCATCCAGATGGCCAGGATCCAACCAACGAGGGGGACCGGCCCCATCCACGACCACCAGGCGATGGTCTTGACCAGAAGGAAGCCGCCACCGACGGCGACCGCGATCTGCGCAGGCGTGTACGGACCGAGCGGAATCTTCCAGTCCGCGACCTTCCCCAGCACCCACGGATGGCGGCGTGCTGCGGTGTAGAAGCGGCCCACCCGGGCGGCGGCCGCGGTCACAGCAAGCCCCCAGCGCCCGGCGAGCGTTCAAGGGAAGCCGGCAGTTCGGGCTGGACGGTGCCGGAGACGGCGGGGGCGCCCTTGGACGGGTTCTTCACCTCGTCGGTGAACATGTTCGCCAGGTCGTTGCGCGCGTCGTACAGACCCAGCGCGATCACCATCAGCAGCAGGGCACCAATTCCCGCTTTGAGGCTGAACTTCTGGATCATGATGACGACGACCAGGCAGATCAGACCGGCCTGCAGACCCTTGGTCGCCCAGTCCTTGAACATGGTGATCCACGAGTTGCCGAGGTCGTCCAGTTGCCCGGCGAGCATCAGGCCGTGCACCGTGTTCATCAAGAACCCCCGTCCTGAGCCGTGCCGGACTCCAGCGCGGCGACTTCCGACCGGCCCGAGCGGGCCTTGAGCGTGAGCTCGTATCCCAGCGGCCACCGACCACCGGCGTCCCGGGCCTCCACCGAGGCCAGGACACGCACCGCCGTACCGTCACTCGGAACCTGCTCCGCGGCCGCCGTCTCCTGGACGGCCCACATCTGCTCGACGGCGACCGCCGTGTACGGGGCGGGGGAGACGGCGGACAGTTGGACACCGGGCGCCAGATAGCGGTCGATCTCGCCGGCCCCCGTCAGGTAGGCGGCGAGGAACTGCCCGACGGCCAAGGACAGATCCCCCGCAGGGACGGTCACGGCGTACGGCGACTTCGGCACCTCGGCCCGGGAAGGGCCAGCCACCACGCTGGGCGCTCCGGTCACCGTGAACGAGGAGCTCCCGCTGTCGGCGGCCACCGGTACGGCGTAGTACCGCACCGACCCGTCGGCGTACTGCGCAGCCACCGTCACCGCCCACGCACCGCCTGCGCGCTGCGCACTGCGCACCGACGTCACCGACGAAGGCGCCGACTGCGCATCGACGGCCACGCCGGGCAGATCGACGTGGGGCGCCAACGACTGCGCAAGCCGCGCCTGCGCACTCGTCTCATCGTTGGCGCTGCTGCGCAGCCACGCGGCGATGAACACCTGCGCATAGCCGCCCGGGTCGACAGCCGCAGCCGTGCGCACCGGGATGGGCTTGGCGGCGGGGATCGCCGCCACCGTGGTCGCAGGGGAGGCGACGGCGACGCACAGGGCGACGGGGCCGGCCGCGATGACAGTCCAGACTGCCACGCGTGAGAGGCGTACGCGGCGGCGCATCGCCTCCAAGCGGGCGCCGGCCGCCATCGGGGCCACGGCCTCGCCCTGCGGGACCTGCTTTCCAGGGGACATGGTCAAACTCCCAGGTCGGAACGAATGTTGCTGACCTTGAGAAAACCCGTCGACCCCGACCCGACCACCGACCACGAACCCCCGACCGCGATCACGATGGGGACACGAAGTCCGTGGTCGGGTCCAGCAGGCCGGCCCTGGCAAGCACCGAAAGCTGCCGCTGACCCTCCGCCTCGTCCGTGCCCAGCAGGGCCGCGGCTGT
>NZ_JBHXFA010000023.1:4143-27040 GCF_042724175.1 Streptomyces sp. NPDC127084 | reverse complement strand
CACCCCCGCGGGCTACCTTGCTGTTTAAACTTTGTGTGTGTTGGTGTTGTTGTCGGGCCGTCCCTTCACCCGCACCACGGGTCAGCCGCGAACTGGCGAGCCGCCATCGCGACCGGCGCGCGTCCCGGACTGGGACCGTTGCGCCACCACCTGCGGCTCGGCCACCGGACCCGACACCCACACCTGCGCAGACCGAAGGCGACCGGGCGACATCAGAAGGCTGCGCAGTGCGCCCGACAGACCTGCGCACGAGAAGATCAGAACCCTCGGGAGACTGCGCAGCCCGCGACCGAACTCGACTGCGCAGCACCCTCAAACCGATTGCGCAGCCCATGAGGGCCGTCAGGGGCTGCGCAGTCAGCTGCGCAATCGTGGAACGCCCCGGATGGAGGCACGTGGTCGGCCCGACCATGAGCCCGACCACGGCAGCCCGACGGCCGTGTTGCCGGATCGTGACCGATGGTCGGGGCTCGTGGCCGTCAGCCTGGTCGGGGTCGGCGGCTGAGCTGACGACATGGACCACACACCCGCCCGCGCACCCAAGACCGCCGGTCGCCGCACCTCGGCGCGCCCGGTTCGCTGCCGGGGCCACCGCGCCCGACACACGTCGGAGACACGGTGGTGACCCGCTTCGGGGCGGGGATCCGCCGCGGCGTCATGGCGGCCGATCAGTTCACCCAGATCGCCAACGCGTTGTTCCGCGATGCACGGATGTCGTTCAAAGCGAAGGGGATCTTCGGGTACGTCAGTACCCACAGGAACGGCTGGCAGGTCACGGTCACCGACCTCGTCCGCATGGGCCCGGACGGACGGGAAGCGGTACGCAACGGCCTGCGGGAGCTCGAGGCACACGGCTACCTGATCCGTGAACGCCTGCGCCGCCCGGACGGCACCCTCGGCGAGATCGTCTACTGCATTACGGACCGCCCGGCCACCTTGGACATCGCCCTGATCGAAGCCGCCGGGGTGGTCACCGCCCCCGAGGCCGAGCACAACGACGGTCACCCGGCGGGGATCCGCCGGGGCGTGATGGCGGCCGATCAGTTCACCCAGATCGCCAACGGCCTCTTCCGCGAAGCGCAGCTGTCCTTCAAGGCCAAAGGGCTGTTCGGACTGCTCTCCACACACCGGGACGGCTGGCGGATGACCGTCACCGACATCGCCCGACGAAGCCGCGACGGTGACTCAGCCGTCAAGAGCGGGCTGAGGGAACTGGAGAAGCACGGCTTCCTGGTACGAGAACGCCATCGCAGCCCAGACGGCACCCTCAGCGCGGCGGCGTACCTCATCACCGACCTGCCCGCCCTGCAAAGCAGCAGGTCCGATCCAGAGTCGGGATTTCCACCAGTGGATGACCCTACGTTGGCCGATCGGTCCACTAAGAACACCAACAGAAAGAAGACCAACAAGCAGAACACCAAACCCCTCCGTCCGTGCCGCAGCGCAGCGACGCGAACACCAGGACCGATCAACCAGCCGCCCACACCGACATCCCCGCCACCAGCGCCCACGGCAGACGAGATGCACCCGGGCATCCGCCTGCTGCTCGACCTCGGCGCCTCCCGCTCCGAGCTACTTCTGACCGGGCAGCCGCTGACCGATCAAGGCCGCGTCGTGACCGCGATGCTTCAGGCCGGCTGGACCGCTGAACAACTGCGCAACATCATCGCCGCCCAGCCCCTACCCAAACCGGTACGGACCACAGTCGGCGCGATCATCGCCGCCCGCCTGCGCGCCGCCCAGGCCTACCCGCCGCCCGCCATCGCGGCCAGCCCCCGCCACCAGCCCGTCTGGAACGACCCACCGACGCAACAGATGACCCGCTCCGCCGCCGCACGCACGGTGAACGAAGCCCTGACCTACCGCGCCCTCGTCGAATGCACCGGCTGCGGCGCTCCCGCAAACGCCCCCGGCGAAGACCTCTGCCCGGCCTGCCTCGACTGGCCCCTCTGCCGCACCTGCACAAGTCCCACACCCCGCCGCGCCCACCCCGACGGCAACGGCCGCTGCACCACATGCGCCTCCGCCCTGACAGACCACCACCTGGAAGGAAGCACCCCGTGACAGACACGCTCAACACCCCGCAGCCGACCACGCCCGCGCACCACACGCACCCCTTCACCCGAGACCCCAAGCAGTGGGAGAAGGAACGCTCCCGCGCCCTGCGGACCGGCCACGTCCGCGACCACACCTGCCCGGCCACCTGCGAGCCCGTACTCGTCCACGAACGCACCCCCTGGGTATGGCTCGCCTGGACCGTCCCCGGCGACGGCAGCCCACCCGAAATCCCCCACCAGATCGGCGTGCTCACCCCCGCCGCGACCCGCACACAGCGTCTGGCCCCGCGCTGGCTGACCCGGCGCCCCGCCCACCGCATCGCCCTGGGCACCGTCCCCGGATCGCTGCGGCTCGCCACTGCGGCCATAGCCCTCATCAGCCTGCTGGCCGGTCTGTTCGCCATCCACCAAGGGATCCCGGTCGATGTCGTCCTGCCGGCCGCATTCCTTGCCCCGCTGGTCGCTGAGCACCTGCCGGACCGGCTGGATGCCCGGGCCCGCAAGTACGTCCGCGTGGTCGAAGGCGACGTCGCCTGCCGCTATCTCCAGCGCCTTGCCACCCTGCACACGTCCCTCGTCCACGCCGCCGCCGACAGCGGCTGCTACGAACTGCGCCGCTCGGCCGACATCGGCCAGACCCTGCTGTGGGAGGCCGCGGGCCTGCTCCAGAACCGGGACAGCCGCTCGGTCTCAGCCGACCTCATCGCCCGCGAACGAGCGATGCTCCAACTTGCCCACATCGTCAAGCGCACCGCTCAGGGCGACACCGCATGCGCGAGCCACGCCTCCCACCCTGGGCGGCACTGTCTGTGACTTCTCGGTGCCGCGAACTCTCGCCGAGCCAACTGCCAGACCCGCCCGGCTGTCAGTGCCTAGCGTCACGATGGCGACACAACCCGAAGGGAAGAACGAATGAGTGAGCTGGACGCGCTTCTCGATGTCCTCGCCGGCTGGCAGTTCACCGCCGTACTCATTGCGGCGAGCCTGGCAATCTGCCTGCCGTGGGCCGCGTACACCGGGCATCACACCGGCTCGCACGCCCCCGGCCTGGTTCTGATCATGGGGGCGTGACATTCAGCGTGGGCGTCCCCATGGTGCTGTCCGCCGCCACCCAACCTGTCGTCCTTGGGGCCCTCGCCGGCGGCGCGGTGGGCCTGGCCGTAGGCGTGCCCGTCTGCGTAGTCATGTCCACGCGCTGGATGCGCGCGGGATCATCCGGCGGCTGAGCTTCACGGCTCTGCCGACCCGCAGCGTCACTCACTCGACTCATCTCACGCCGATGTCGAGCAAGCTCAGCCTGCACGGACCGTAGCTGTGACGGATCGCTCAGGATGGGCAGCTGGCGGCTCAGTTAGGGAGCCGTCGGCATCAGACCGGGACTCCTCGCGGACCACGGCCTTCGCCGATCCACGATCCGCTCTCGCGTCGCTCCCCCGAATGGGGAATGGGCCGCCGACCGTAGACCGGAAGGCGGCCCGCCAGAGGGAGGGACGTTATGCGGCAATCTTGCGCAGGGCGCGGCGGGCGCGCTGGGTGGCGCGCTCGGCGCGACGTTGTAGACGGGCTGCGTGCAGGAGGCGTTCTCGCTCTCCCTCGCGCAGGCGCTCGTTGATGAGTTGTCGAGTCTGGACTTCGTGAAGCATGCTGTCCCCCTGGACCGGCGGACCTCGGCATCCGTTGATGCCGCCTCAGATCCGCGTTCTGCTTCAGATTCTAAAGAAGTCACTGCGGATGTGCCTGCTATTTTCTGGCTACTTCGGTCTACGTGCCTGAGAATGCCAGGATCGTGGGCTGACGGCGGGCGCGGTTGAAGGTGAACGGCGCGCCTCTGCGTCAGGAGGCACGATGCGGGCGCGGGAAGCTCGTCGGCGGCAATCGCCTTCCCGAAAGGGACCACGGGGGCATCAAGCCCAGGTGTCGAGCATGCAGCCGCATCTGCCGGGGGCGTGTCCACGGTCGGCGGCCCGGTGCAGGCCGCCGACCTCATCGCTGCTCTGACCCGTCTTGGGGAGACGGGCCTGTCGTGTGAGCGTCAGACCTCCAGCCTCGAGACGTAGCCGACGAAGGAGGAGAATTCCGTCGGTGTGAACGCGAGGGTCGGGCCGGTCTTGTCCTTCGAGTCGCGGACGTACAGGGCGCCGGACGTGCCCGCGACCTCAATGCAGTCCTGCTCACCACCGCTGAACGAGGACTTGAACCAGGCCGGGCTGTCCGGGGCGGGTGCGGTCATGAGTACTTCTCCTCCATGATCTTCTTGATGGTCTCGCGCGACTCGTCTGGCGATTGCGCGGTGGCGACGATCTGCTCGAAGGCTTCTTCGAAGACCGCCACGTCTGCAGCCCCCTCCACGAAGATGCCGGACGAGCTGGGATCCGGCAGCGCGGCAGGGTCGGCGGGAATCTCTACCAGCTGTCCCCGCTGGGCGGGTGTCACGACAGGAGGGGGTGCTCGTGCTGGGTCACGCGTTCGTGGGTGATCCAGGAAGGGAAGTCAGGATGGTTGCTCCAGGCCTTCGCGAGCACGAGCTGGACGACGCGCCAGCCGATCGCGAGTCCGGCCGACGCGTCTTGCGGTGCAGTCAGTCGGTGGGCCTGGAGACGCTGGCGATGAAGGTGGCGAACGTCTTGCTGCCGAGAGTCAGCATGGGGCCGACCGGGCATTTCGAGTCGCGTATGGCGACGCCGTCCAGCCCCATGGTCGCGATTGGGGCGACCTCGACGCACTGGCTGTCGGAGTTGCCCGAGTAGGAGCTCTTCCGCCAGGGCAGGTCGGCATGGGAGGTGGTGCGAGTCATCCGTGGACCCTTTCCAGATGTGCTTTCAGGACTGCTCGCGATTCGTCTGCGGAGAGTGCAGCCGAGGCGATGAACTCGAACTCCGCTTCCAGCCTCGAGACCTCGGCGGGGTCGTCGGTGTGTTCGCCTCCGAGCGGGGTGTCCACGCTGGCAGCGGGGAGCCAGGGGTGGTCGAAACCCAGCAGGGTCAGGGCGCCGCCGGATCCGTATGCCGGGTGCATGCCGAGCGGGAGTATCTGAACGGTGATGCCCCGACGCCGTGACAGGTCGATCAGTCGGTCGATCTGGTCTCTCATGACGGCGGGACCGGTGTCGAACTGGGCATGGAGGGCCGATTCCGCGACGAGGAAGCGCACGCGCACCTGCGAAGGAGCCCGGGAGAGTACTTCCTGGCGGCCTAGCCGGGCCGCCACGAGAGTTTCGGCCCGCTCCTCGATGACCTCCTGGGCAGAGCGTCGGATGAGTTCGCGGGCGTATCCGGGTGTCTGTGCGAGTCCCGGGACGACGGCGGGGTGGTGAACGCGGAGGTCGGTGGCGTCGGCTTCCAGCTCGATGAAATCGAGGTAGGGCTGGGCCAGTCGGTCCTTGTAGGGGGCCCACCAGCCTCGTCCCGGGGGTTCCTCGGCTGCGGCGGCCACCGCTGCGACCGCCCGTTCGTCGTTGATGCCGTAGGCCGCGGCCAGCTTCCGGACGTCCTGAGCCGGCACGCGGTAGGCGGCGCGCTCCAGTCGGGACAGACGAGTGAAGTCGATGCCGGCGCGGTGGGCAGCTTCGCGGACGTTCAGCTCGGCATCGGTGCGCCAGCGGGCTAACTGCTCCCCAACACGACGCTGTTTCACGGTCGGTGTTGTGCTTCTGCGCGTCATGGGACGCAGCATCGCATGCTCGCGTCGGTACGTTCTGCGGGTTGGCATATTCCAACTCTCGCCGATTGAGTGCTCCTTGTTGCGCCTACGTCACAACAAGGAGCACTCTGGCGGTAGGCGGTTCCTAACGGAAGCCGTCCGGGTGATCACTTTCCGTCATGCCCTTCTCCGGCCTGAAAGCCGAGCCTGCCCATGACCGACTTCCGCGCCAGCATCCACGCAACCGGATTTCCCGCCTACACCCACACGTTCCCCACCGCTGCCGAGAGCGTCCGCGACGCCCGCCGACTCGCCATCACGGCTGTGCACGCATGGGGTCTCGAGCCCCTCGCCCATGACGCCGCACTCGTCACCAGCGAACTCGCCACCAACGTCGTCCAGCACGCCGGTGTCCCCTCCTACCGGGTCACGGTGCTGCGCCTGACCGACACCCGGGTGAGGGTCGTGGTGACCGACACCCGCAGGTCCTCTCCGCCCGTGCCACCTACGGCCGGGGAGAGCGACGAATGCGGCCGCGGCCTGTCCCTGGTCGAAGCCGTCGCCGACACGACCGGATGCGAGCAACCCGTCTGGGGGAAGCGGCTCTGGGCCGAGCTTCAAGCACCCGCCAAGGCGCTTGCGCCTCATCACTCCGCGGACATGGCCATGCCCGCGCTCTCGAATGCCGCGTCCTCTCACGAGTTACGTTCGCTCCCCGATGGAGGCATCGTGCACGACCGTTCCCCTCTGACCGCCCTTGCCGGATCCACCGTTCTGGTGACCGGTGGCGCGGGCCTGATCGGCTCCCGCATCACTGCCCGGCTCCGCGCGCTGGGCGCCCGCCCCGTCTCGCTGTGCGCCATGGACGCCTACCCTGCCCAGGTGTACACCGACCGCTTCGGTGTCGACCCTTCCGACGCGGACGTGATCACCGGAGACGTCCGGGACACGGCTCTGGTACGCACGCTCGTCGGCGAGAGCGACTACGTCATCCACGCGGCAGCCCTCGCCGACGTCGCAGCGTGCACCCGAGAGCCGATGGCCGCGATCGACGTCAACATCACCGGCACGCAGAGCGTCCTGGATGCCGTTGCCGCTACCGACCGGGTCCGCCGGATGGTGTTCGTGTCCTCCGCCAGCGTCTACGGCGACGGAAATCCGGAGGAGACCACCAACCCGGACCTGCTGACCATGCGCCAGCTCCTGGAGACCGTTCATGGCGGACGCATCCCGCCCCAGTTCCACGAAACGCACGCCATGCGACCTGTCTCCGTCTACGGCAACACGAAGGTGTGGGGCGAGGAACAGACCAAGCTGGTCCTCGGTCAGATCGGCACCTCGTACAGCATCGTCCGCTACTTCTCCGTCTATGGCGAACCGCAGACCATCAAGCCGAACTCCCACTCCTGGGTGGTCGCCTGGTTCGCCACGCGCGCCAATTTGGGGCTTCCCCTTCATCTCAACGGGGGTGGCCGTCAGGTCCGTGACCTCACGCACGTTGAGGACATCGCCGAAGGCACCCTGCACGCGCTGACCAACCCCCGCGCCCACACCGATACCCTGAACATCGGCACAGGGATCGCCACCAGCGTCCGCGACGTCGCCGACCTGGTCCGCGCCCACTACCCCGACACCCTCCTACTCGAGACCCCCCTACCAGCGGGTGACCCCCTCGGCGGGTACGCCTCGGTGCGCCGTATGGAGAACATCCTGGGCTGGAAGCCGAAGGTAGCTATCGCCGAGGGAATCACTCGCTACGTGCGGTGGCTGGAGCAGACTCCGCAAGCCGCTCCGAGCTGGCTGACGCAGGCCACGGCCCTCTGACACCGGCGGGCGGCACAGACTCGCCCCGCCGACGGCCCCCGCCACCGCGTTCACATTCTCGGCAGCCGCGCGCGGCCATCCCTGACTGGAGGCCAGCCATGCCCCCGCTCCTGCTCAGCCAGTACCTCACCGCCCCCGCCCGCGGTTCGCTCGCCGAGACCGCCTACGGCACCATCGACACCTACGACCTCGCCGACTTCCTCACCCGCTGGCCCGAGGTCCACCGCCAAGCCTTAACCGCGCTCGGCCCGCGGGGACGTATCCACCCGACGGCGTTCGTCCACCCTCAGGCGATCATCGGCGACGACGTCATCATCGGCCCGCACGCCCGTGTCTTCGAGTTCTCCACCGTCCGCAAGGGAAGCGTCGTGTGCGCGGGCGCTTCCATCGGCTTCAACTGCGAGGTCACCGCCGCTTTCATCGGCGAAGACGCCGTGCTCGGCCACCGCATCGGCATCAACCGCACCCTCGTCGGCGCCCGGGCCCACCTGTCCGCGAGCGTGACCGTGGCCGGCATCACCATGAGCCGCGACATGCGCACCCCAGACCGCGAGGTCATCCTCCGCACCCGTCTCGGCATCTACCGGACTGGAACCCCGCAGTTCGGCGCAGTCATCGGCGATGGCACGCAGACCGGCACCAACATCAGCCTCGGCCCGGGCGTTGCCATCGGACGCCACAGCCAGATCAACACCGGCGTCACCCTCGCCCTCCGCGCCATTCCCGAGCACAGCATCGTCACCGCGCCCCACACGGCCGAAGCCCACGTCCACTCACGCCGATCTCGCCGAAGCAGCGAGGCCCCGCGGTGACCTCCGCGGCGGCCCCCGCCCCCGGCACGTTGGCCATCGCGATCGGCGCCGACCCGGCCGGCCACACCCATGCACGCCGCTCTGAACGCAGCCGTGACGGCGCTCGGCACCGCCACTCAGGAACCCGAGGGACAGGCAGGCGAGCACTAGAGTTGAAACCTGCAGAGTCAACGAGATGAAAGGCGCTTCCGTGAGCAACGGCGCCCCGCGCCCGACGGTCGGCGCCGTCGTCCTGACGATGAACGACCGGCCTGAGGAGTTTCCCCGGGCCATGGCCTCCCTCCTTGCGCAGGAAGGCATCGAACTCGATGTCGTCGTGGTTGGCAACGGCTGCGTACCCGACCAGGTCCCCGCAGGCGTGCGCACAGTCAGCCTCCGCGAGAACGTGGGAATCCCCGAAGGCCGCAACATCGGCGCCGCTGAGGTGACGGGCGACTACCTGTTCTTCTTCGACAACGACGCCGTCCTGCCGGAAACCAACTCACTCGCCCGTCTCGTCGCCGAACTCTCCGCTGATGACCAGCTCGCCTACGCCCAGCCACGCATCTTTGACCCCGTCACCGGCGTCACCCTCCGGCGCTGGGTACCCCGCCTGCGCGCCTCCGACCCTGCCCGCCCCGGCGTGGTCACCGTCATGGCCGAGGGCGTCGTCATGGTCCGACGCGACGCCTACGAACGCGCCGGCGGCTGGCCAGGCCACTTCTTCCTCTTCCACGAAGGAGTGGAACTGGCCTGGAAGCTCTGGGACCTCGGGCTCCAAGGCCGCTACTTCCCCGACATCGTCGTCCACCACCCGGCCACCAACCCGGCCCGGCACGAGACCTTCTACCGTCTCAACGCCCGCAACCGCGTCTGGGTAGCCCGCCGTAACCTGCCCCGCCCACTCATTCCACTCAACCTCGCCACCTGGAGCCTCATCACCCTGTCGCGCTTCCGGGAAGCCAAGGCGCTGCGTGCCACCCTCGCTGGATTCCGTGAAGGACTGGCAGGAGGCCAGGGCACCCGTCACCCCATGTCGTGGAAGACGGTCTACCGGCTCAGCCGAGCAGGCAGACCCCCGATCTTCTGAACGACTCCGAGCAGCACGACGCCTCAAGAACTCGGCGTGTGGCAGAACCCGACGAACGCGGCCGCGGAATCCGCGCCGCGGTACCTCACGTCAACGGCCGCCCGGCGTAGCACCGAACGATCGTCACCCCTTTTGTCCCGGTGCGACGCATCGCAGCCTCATCCTGGCGTGTCCAGCATGCAGGCCTCTGCCGGTGGGCGAGATGCCAAGGCCACGGATTGTCAGTGCCGGCTCGTAGCGTCGAAGGCGAGGGTCCGGAAGGACCGGACCGAGGAAGGCACGGGACAGGCCATGGGTGAGATCAGCGTGGGCAGGCAGCACCTGGACCGGCTCCTGGCCGACAGCGCCGAAACATCGCACGGCGCCCCCTACCAGCAAGCCTTCGCGGAGCTCGCCGAGACACATCAAGGCCAGCCCACCGCGGAGATTCTGCCCCTGCTGCGCCGCGCGGCCGACCGGGCCTTGCTGGAGTTCACGCACGCCGACCTGGTCGAGCAGGCCGAAGCGATCAGCACGGGAGAGCGGTACGTCCTGCGCATCCGGGTCACCTGAAGATCCAGGCTCGCGCTCGACACGCGGCCGGTGGATGGGGTACTGGTCACAGGTCGGTCCAAGGGCGGGGCGGGCCCCCGATGAGCGGCGTCCACACGGGTCCGGACGGGCGGTGTTCCTCGATGTCTTCCAGGATGGCCGCTCCGAGCTGTGCTTCCCGGGCGAGGGCTGCGACCAGCGGGTGCTGGGCGACCATCGCCTGCAGATCGCTGATCCGAGCCTGAAGCCTGCCCCGGGAGGCGCCGGTGAGCACGAAGAGCACGCGGGGGAAGACCGGGTACCAGCGCAGCCACGCCGGGCCGGCGGAGTGGGGCCTGCGGCGGCCGACGGGCTGGGCTTCGTGCTGGAAGAGCCGCGCGTACTCGATCAGCTTCACGGCCAGCCGCTCGCTGCTCATGGTGCTGCGGTCGACTTCTACGAACGCGCGCAGCTTCCGCCGGTGGCCACCGTCGATGACGGTGTAGTGCATGACCGCGTCGGCCACGAGCCGTTCGCCCTCGCCGATGGAGTGGGCCACCTCGGGAGTCCAGTCCCATGGGCCGTGCTCGTGCCCGTGCCGGCGGGCGTCTGCCGCGAACGGCAGATGGGCGCGGACGACGGTCAGTGTGTGCGGCGTCTTCAGCGACGCTGCGGTGGTGGAGGTGATGGGGTATGGCGGCCGTCCTCGCAGGATGGGGAGATCGCGGGTCAGACGCGCCCCCTCCGGGGTGAGGTACCAGGCGTGCGTACGCGATCGCCCCGAGTCCGGCAGCGGGGTGAGGTCGACGAAGCCCCTGGACCGCAGCGTGTTCAGTGCCCGCGAGAGCAATTGGCGGGTCCCGTCCGGTCGCAGCATTCTGAGCAGCTGGCCGGTCGTGGCCATGCGGTGGAGGGCGAGCGCGGTCAGGATCTGCAAACGCAGCGGTTCTACGGGGCTCGGAGCCACCTCGGCGGCCGGGGCACCTGATAGGGAGCGGGTCATGGCAGCAGGCAACCCCAGAGCCCCGACCCGACCCCCGACCATGTGACCCTGACCAGGGTCACGACCCGGCCACGATCTCGTGGTCGGGCCCGTGGTCGGGGTTCCATGGCCCCGACCACGGGCTGCGCGGTACTTGAAGCACCAGCGGCCGTCAGCACAGGTGGCGCGGGAGCGGTCTTGAATGATTGGCGATGGCCGGTCCGCAGCAGCAGATGCTGCTGCGGGGCGTGGTGGCGAAGCCACGCCGTGCCGGCCATCGTGCGACACCCGGCCCGCAAGGGACCAACGCCCAAAACCGAGTGTCGCGTTCTTGGGGCGGTGACCGGAAGACCGTCACCGCCGGGTGCTATCGCTACTTCTTCGACCGTGCGGCGGCCTGCTCGAGGATGCGCCGACGTGTCCACCGCCGGCGACCCTTCTGGCGCCCTGCTTCGGCGACGCCGTCCGTGGTCTTCAGCAGCGGAAGGTTGCCCTGGGACAGGCTGCTGGAGAAGGAACCGACGCTCTTGAACCCCAGCAGGGCGGCCGCTTGGCTCGCCCCCAGCAGTTCGTCCGGATCGCCGTCGACGGGTACGACCGGCAGGGGTGGCGCCGGTTTCGTTCCGGCCCGCCGTCCGCGGCCGGGACGGGTGGCGATCCACGCCTGCAGGGTCCGTACCGTCCACAGCTGCCGGCGGTAGGGGTTCTCGGTCGTGCCCTTCTCTTCGATGACGTCCGCGTCGGGGAAGTAGCCGGGGTGGTCGCGCACGAAGGTGGTGACCTGGTTGGGGTTCTTGTAGCCGAGGTACCGCGAGGCTTCCGCGGCGTTCAGCAAGGTGTCCTGGGCGAGGGAGGGCGGTATGTGTTGAGCGAGCCGTGCCGGTGCACGGTGGGCGAACCACTCGGTGACCTCCGCGTGATCCCACAGGCGGGCGCGGCCACGTTTGTCGACGGGCTCGGGGAATGCCTTGCCGGCCGTGTTCTCCGCTTGCTCGGTGTAGAGGCTGCTGACCCTTGCGGGGGTCAAACCCTGTTCAGCCGCGATCTCGGCAGCGTCGGCCAGGCGAGGCTCGCGGCGCGAGGTCATGGCGGAACCGTCCGTCCTGTCAGCGGCGAGCCGGCCCATCCCGCTCACAACGCAAATAATGGCAGGAGTTCCGGGTGTGGGTCCAGTCCGCCGCTCAGGATTCTCTCCGCGGCCGGGCTCACCGTTGAGGGTCAGTCCTCGGGGATCAAGGAGACACCGCGGTGCGCGGCGGCCTCGGCCATCTCCGCGTATGCCATGGCGGCCGGTGTCGTCTCCCACTCGGCAAGGGTCAGCAGCAGGAGCACTTCGTCCCGGTCCTGCGAGGCATCACAGGGTATGCCGGCCGTGTCCGCGGCGGACATCAGATCCGCGGTGGTCAGCCCGCCGAGTCGTGCTGATACATCCCGGTGCAGGTCCTGAAGACCTTGCTGGTACAGCTCGTGCGCCTCGCCCAGGAGGAGCACCAGGTCCTCGCCGTGGCTGGCCTGTGCCGCCGCAACGAGGTCGAGGATGCGCTGGGTCGTCGTCATCGTCATCGAGTATCCCTCCTGATGGGTGAGTGCCGGGTGGTGGCCAGCCGCAGCCGTCGCACATCGGGCGGCGGCCGCTGTCGCGGGCCAGCTCGGGCTCCTTGCGGGGCTCCGACGTCAGTGCCGCCCGCACCTTGCTGCAGGGCGGTGAAGTCCGGGCCGTCGTCCGGACAGGCGACACCCGGGTCGGCGCCGCACTTTCTTGCATGCCGAATCAGATCGGTGATGCGCCGGTCGGCGCGGAAACTGTCGCCGCGGACCCGCTCGACCTCCGCATACAGGTCGGCGAGCCGCGGCCGGCGCCCACAGGAGAGCAGCAAGTCGGGCAGCGACGCGTAACTACATAGGGAGCAGGAGCAGCGAGTTGCCCAGCCAGTCACCGGCACCGGGCACGGAATGGTACGACCAGCAGTACGGCACCGGCGCGCTGGCATGCCACTGATTGACCGCGTCGGTCGACCAGTCCTTGACGGGCAGCCATTCATCCACGACCCGAGCCGAGTTGGCCACCATGGTACGGAAGGCTGGCCGCCTTTTGCGGTCAGCTCCCTCGTCGCTGCGCAGACCCACGATCTTCAGGATCCGCACCCTGGCTGAACTGCCGCTTGAGACGGTTCGACCGTAGGAGTCCAGGGCGCTGGAGACCACGCCCTCCTTGGCGTACTTGCGGCAGTAAGGGCTATCCATGCGCGGGAACCGGCCGTATGCCGCATACCCGGTTGAGCGGCTCCGGCGCAGCGTGGCCAGCTTTCCGCTGAATGATCACGGTCGGTTTTGCGGCGCTGTGAGGCGGCCGCCAAAGTGTATGCAGATGTACTCTAGATTCATGTCGAGTACATATCCAATCGCTGAAGCCCGGGCCTGCTTGGGCGACCTCGCGCGTCGTGCTGCCCAGCACGAGCACATCACCCTGACTGACCGGGGTACACCCACTGCCGTTCTGATCTCCCCGGCGGAGCTGGAGGATCTCGAAGACGCCCTGGCTGTCGCGCGCCTGGAACGTGATCGGGCTCTGGGAATCACCCCGGCTCCTGTTTCACACGCGCAGGCCCGTCTCGCGCTTCTCGACGCAGCGGGCCGGAGCGCAGAGTGAGCTGGAGCATCACTTGGGAGCCCGCTGCTCTCAATGAGGCAGCCAGCCATCTGAAGGCCGACCCCGCTGGTGTGGACGCACTGCTGCACGCCACGGACCGGCTCGCGGATGATCCGGCTCCCGAAGGTTCCCGCGCCTGGGGGAGCAGTCACCGGCGTCTGCACAGCGGTCCATGGAGGATCTTGTACCGCATCGACACCCAGACCAGCACGCTCCACATTGAGCACGTAGGACACGCTGGCTGACCATGCCACGACGGCTCCTCAGCGGGTTCTGTCCCCGCTCTGCCGCTGGTGGGTCTCAAGGTTTCCCGTAAGGGTGTGGGAATGGCTTCGAAGACGTGGTTGCTCGGTCGCGCTATCCGCCTGACCGGCGAGGGCGAGGTTGTGGGGCGAGCGATACCAATAGTGCCCGGTGGGTGCTGTCGGCCGGGCGGACGAGCAGCCAAAGGCCGGCACGAGCTGGGTCGGCGACGGCCTCCACGACGTCGTTGACACAAGCACGGCTCGTCCAGCGGGTGTCCGCAGATCTGGCACAGGCGTCGCCGGAAGGCGGTGAGGGTCTTGTCGGCGTCGAGGACACCGAAGACGCACCACCTGTGCCGGGTCGAGGTAGACAATCTGCGGCGCCTCCTCTTCGTGCGTGCCGGGCTCCATCGGCGGGGTGGAAACGGCGGTGGCCATGGTTCTCCTTCTTGCCGGTTCGGTGAACGGGGGCGGTTGGGCGCTCAGGGCTTCACGCGGATGACGTGGGAGGTCGGGAGGTGGACGTACAGGACGTCGTCGTGCGCGGGCGGGTCAAGTGCCGTCTCGCCGACTGGCACCATGCGACCCGTGGTCTCGGTGTGCCTGAGGTCCGGCATCTCCACGGAGGGCGCGAGAGCAGCGATGAACGGGCTCCAGCCCACCGACATCCTGCTGCCCGCCCGCTGCTCTGTCGTCGTGAAGTACGCCGCCACGGCCTGCGGCCCATCGCCCGGCTGCTCAGCAGCGAAGGCGCGGACCCGGCCGACGACCACCCGCCGCCAGCCCTGTTCCGCCGCCTGGATGGCGACGGAGGCAAGAGTGTCCAGAGTCTTGGGAGGAAGGTCGCGGAGCGCGGCAGGCATCAAAGGCGTGCCCGGCTCGGCCAACAGTGCGGCCAGTTCCTGATGCTTCATCACAGGCGTCCTTCCTCGGCGGGGCGGCGGCCCCGCCGTACGGGGTGATCCGCAGAACCAACAACATCAATAATAGTGTCTTTATTGGGTGGGTAAATCCACCCCTGACCTGCGGTTTTGCGGTCAGCTCTGCTCTCGACTGGCCAGCGGGGAAGAGTGCCCCAGCGTGCGGCGTTCACCATGGGCCGTGGCGCACTTCGCGATGCAGCCGCCCACTGGCACGTAAGGCGCTCGCCGATCGGGCGCCACCCCAGTTTCCGTGCAGCTCAAAGGTGTGCGAGCTCAGAACAGGGCCAGGTCCTCACCGCTGGTGTCCGCGATGACTGGCCGGGATCGGGTGGGGAGGTCGTCGAGGCGGTCGGGTCCGGCTGCGGCGGCAACGGCGGGGGCGGTCTCGGCCAGCCAGGTGCCAAACCGTTCGGCGGCTTCGCGGTAGGGGACCCTCGCTAGGACACGGTGCTCGCCGGTGGGGCAGAAGTCGACGGCGACGGTGAGCAGGCAGGAACGCGGCGCGTTGTGGCTGCCTGTCCAGGACACGCGCAGTACCCCGCAGGGTTTGCGCGCGCGGGAGCCGCGGGGGCCGCGGTGGGTCGGGCGCAGTGATCGGCAGGCTATGTGGGCGGTCCAGGCGGCGAGGTGCGGCAGGGGGAGGGTGGTGCGGGCGCGGCAGCCGGGGCAGCGGTGCCAGTGGTGGAGCCAGTCGCCGGTGTGGGTGTCGAAGAGGCGTGTGTAGTGGTCGGCCACGCGGATGTGATTGCTGTACAGGTGGTCGGGGCGTTCCTGTGTATTGCAGGAGTGGCAGACGGGGGCACGGACGTAGCCGTGTTCGTGGCAGTGGTCGAGTACGGCGGCGGGTGCGGTGTGGCAGACGGCGCACGTCCACCCTGCCACCTTGCGGGACATGTTCGGCTTGCGGCTGAGTACCGAGTACAGGTGGCCTTGCAGCTCGCCGTTGTACGCACGCGGTGGGACGGTTGGGCAGTGAGGGCTTGTCGTCTGCTGGCCGTCGGCGGGTGGAGTCCGGCCGTGGCGGGAGGGCGGCTCGGGGACCGCTGCGCATCTCTGGCTGGTCCGTGCGGCTTGCAGCCACTGCTTTTCGGCGTGCTCGGCCGTATCCAGTTTTCGGCGTGCTCGGCCGTATCCAGCAGCATGACCACGGCGCGCGGCAGCCACCACGTCCGCGCCGTGCGGTCGCGGGTTCGTTCCACGAGCATCCGCTGCCAATCGATCCCCGCCAGATGGTGCAGCCGACCGCCTTCGTGTCGTGCTGCCCGCCCGGGGTCGACCCGCCCCTGCAGCTCCCGGGTGACGCGCTGGCGCCACCGCAGCAGCATTCCCTCCATGTGCTCCTGCGCCGACGCGCCACGGAAGGGACCGATGCGGACCAGGTCCCGGCCATCCATCTCCACCGCGTTCAGTTCCGCGGCCGCCCGGCGCACCTCAACCTCCGGAACACCACATGGGCCGCCGCTTGCCTGCACCGTCGCCACCACGCGGCCGCCCAGCAGGACGTACCCCAACTGAGCATTGGCAGGCGGGGAAGTGAACGCCGCAGAAGCCGCCGGCACAGCGCTGCCAGCAGCCAGTCCGGCCCACAGCGCATCCGCGGCGCCCAGAGTGATCAGGCCGCTCCTGCGCCCTGGGATGACACGCTCTGACATGCAAACAGGCTAATGGCCCACGGCTATGCCGGGGCAGGCTGCTGATCCGCTCGTCACCTGCAAGGGGCAATGCTCCCTTGATGGACTCCATAGCTGATGGTGTGCAGGGGATTCTCTGTGATGGTGTCTGTGCTGGGCGTTACGGTGATCGGGTTCTGTTCGCGAATGCGCGGGGGTGGACTTGATGGTGACGGCTCGACACGGGCGCGGTGCGGCGGTGCTGAGTGGCGGTGTAGCGCTTGCTCTCGCGCTCGCTGGCTGCGACGGCGACGGAGACAACAAAGCATCCTCCGTGCCCTCGACGCCTGTGCCCTCGACGTCGGCTGCTGATCCGCAGGAGGCGGAGAAGGCGGCGGTGCTGGCGGCGTACAGCTCGATGTCTGCGGAGCAGATGAAGGCGTACCGCAAGGCCGATGCCAAGGGCACCGACCTGGAGAAGTACACGACGCTTGATGCGCTGGCGCGGATCCGTCTCGACCTGGCCCGGATGAAGAAGGCCGGGACGGTGGTGCGTGGCGAGATCGGGCACGACGCGAAGGTGACTGGGCTCGACATGGGCGCCAAGACGCCCAAGGCGACGTTGTCGGACTGCGTGGATCTGTCGAGGTACGAGACCTACGACACCCGGGCCAACAAGCCGATTCCCCTGCCGACGGAGCAGCCGCTCCGTTACGTCATGACCGTGCGCGCCGAGAAGTGGCCGAACGGCTGGATGGTGACCGCCATCAACCCCCAGGGCGGGCCGACATGCTGAGCCGGGCGGCTGCGGTGACCGCGGTGCTCCTGGTGGGCGGTCTTGCGCCGGTCGCGCATGCCGATGGTGGTCCGGGCGGGGGCGTCTGCAAGGGAGCCACGCTGTTCGTCAAGGTATGCGCGCAGGACGGGGCGGACAGGCCCGGTTCAGGTGGGCCGCACCCGGCGGCCGACCCCTCCGGGAAGGGAGGTTCAAAGCCGTCGTGTACGTACACCAAGCTCGTTCCGCAGCCTCCGCCGGACAACATGTACTGGAAGGGGCACCAGGGGCAGAAGGGCGCAGTCTACGGCGCGCTTTGCCCAGACACCGATGGGGCGCGCACGGTGTGGATAGCTGACGGCGAGGCCCCGGGGGCGCCGACGATTGATCCGGAGCTGGTGGCGCGCCGGGCAGTCGATTCCATGCTGCTGACGGGGCCGAACGTGGCCAGCCCTCGCGCGGGCGGCCGGTATGTGGTGGGGCTGCCGATGTGGTTGTGGGTGGAGCAATCCCCGACGACTTTCGGTCCGAACACCGCGACGGCCACGGCGGGCGGTGTGAAGGTTACGGCGACGGCCACGGTGTCTTCCATCGCATGGAAGATGGGCGACAGCGAGACGGTCATCTGTGCCGGTCCCGGCACCCGCTACGACGCCTCGCAGGGCAAGAGCCCGTCGCCGGATTGCGGGCATCGTTACAAGGCCCCCTCGACTGCGCTGAAGAGTGGGAAGTATGCGGGGACGGCCACGGCCACGTGGACCGTGGAATGGCGGGCGGCGGCCCTCGGAGACGCCGGAAAGTTCACCGAGAGCCGTGTGACCCCCTTCGCAGTGGACGTGCGTGAGGTGCAGGTACTGAACTGACGTTGGATCCTCCAGGCTCGGGACGTCCGTCTTCTGCCCGCTGCCCAGGGCCTGGAGGGTGGGTTTGCTGGCGTGCGGCGGCGTGGGAGAGGCAGGAGTCGCTGGTGCACGGACCATCCTGCCCGCTCAACAGGGCACGCTGTGACGCCCTGGAAGCCATAGCGCGGGCTGTCGGGCATACGGCTGGTCTGTTCCAAGTCGACGTTCGGGTGCGAGCGGGGGTAGACGTGCTCCTCAGCACCGTTCACAGAGACGCCGGTCAGGGCCGGGGCAGCGGTAGGCCGGGCATCTGTGGGTGTCGCAGGTGCTGTCCGCTGTCGTAGACGTGCAGGGTGAATGTCTCCGGCCCCGGCTGTCCGGCCTCGTCGTACGCAGACAGCACGGCCTCGATCCGCGTCCACAGCTTTACCGGGCCGCCCTCGCGTACATCCCACCGGTCCTCGGTGGGGGTGATGGTGGCGGCGGAGCCGGTGACTACGTCGGCTAGGTGCACGACCTCGCCGACGGTCGTCATCTGCGCGTCGGGGGTGGCGCATTGGGCGAGAAATCGAAGGTGGAACGCCTGCTCGGTGGCAGCGGTGATGCGCTCCGGGGAGTGCCGGGCGGCCCGCCCCCTCTCAGGGAGGCCGGCGGCCCAGTGGGCGGGGTTGCCGAACGCTGGCGCCGCGTGGGTGCGGGCGGACATGAAGGAGACCGTGCCGGGCATTAGCTGGCCCTCGGCGGTGCCGTCACTGTTCACGGTGAGCAGGACACGGGCGTATCCGTAGAGCCAGCCGGAGAGGGTGAGCAGGATCTTCCCGCCCGGCCGGGCCTGTGCCAGCAGTGCGGGTGGAACGGTGCGGAAGGAGCAGGCGGCTACGATCCGGTCGAACTTCGCCTCGGGCCAGTAGCCGTACAGCCCGTCCGCCACCGCGAGGGTGGGGCTGTAGCCGCATCCGTAGAGGGCGCTGGCGGCCTGCTCCAGCCGGTGGGGGTCGACCTCGATGGAGGTGACGTCGGCGGAGCCGAGGCGTTCGCACGCGAGGGCGGTGGAGTACCCGGTGCCGGTGCCGATCTCCAGCACCGTGTGCCCCTCGGTGACCTCGGCGTCCGCCCACATTCGCACCACCAGCGAGGGCAGCGTGGAGGAGGAGGTGGGCGCCCCACCGTGCTGTGCCTGTGGGCTCTTCCAGTCGGGTTCGTCGCCGTCGAACTGGGTGATCAGCGTGGTGTCGGAGTACGCCGCGGCCAGCCAGCGACCGTAGTCGAGCTCGGCGGTGACCGGCTCCCACACCGTCAGTCCCTGCCCGTCGCGCTCGTCGGCGGGCAGGTAGAAGCCCGGCACGAACCGGTGCCTCGGCACCGCCTCGACCGCCGCCCGCCAGCCGGGATCAGCAAGGACGCCATCCTCGGCGAGGGCCTTGGTCATCGCCGCGCGCAGCCGCTCGGCGTCGGTCTCCAGATCGGCGGGCATCATCGAACCCCGCCTCCTTCCGTGCTCGTACTCAGGATGTCGGCGAACGCCTCGGTGATGCCCGGTGCGTCGGGCAGCCAGCCCCACTGACCGTTCGGGTTGCACTCGATGAACACCCAGTCCCCGGGCTCGTCGCCGTCGCCGGTGAGGGCGAAGTCGAAGCAGCCGAAAACCAGGCTGAACGCGCTCAGATAACTATGGAGCGCGGCCTCGATCGCGGCCGGGACGCGGATGGGGGCGTGCAGCAGGGCGTCCCAGTCGCCGCGGCGCCAGTCCAGCGCCCCGTCCGGGGCGGCGATCTGCTGGGCGAACACCTTCTTCCCGACCATCGTGACGCGCACGTCGCCGGTCTTGGGGATCTCCGCCTGGAACAGGTGTGCGGTCACCGTCAGGGTGTCGTCGAAGGTGTCGGGGTCGACGCGCTGGGCCCAGATCGCGCCGGTGTGCCCGTCCTCGCCCGTGGGCAGCCCACGGAACGTCTTGTAGATCACGGGCCCGTGCTCGGCGGCGAACTTCCGCGCGGCCTCCACGTCGTTGGTGACCAGGGTGGGTGGCACGGACAGGCCGAGCTGGGCCGCCGTCTGAAGCTGGGCGGGCTTGAAGTCCGCGGCCGTGACCGCGCCAGGGTGGTTGACGTAGCGGGCGCCGTGCAGGTGGCCCAGCACCCCGCCGAGCCCATGCCGCGCCTCGGCTGCGGCGAAGTCACGCTGTTGGGCAGGCAGGTGGGCGAAGCGGGAGACATACGGGGTGGGGCGGCGGTAGTACACCGCCGCCACCTCCCCCAGCTCCACCTCGCGGCTGGTCGTCCGCAGCCGACCGCCCCACGCCGGCGCCCCGGTGCCGATGCGGGCTCCAAGGGACAGGCCGGGCCCGATGTCGGCCGGGTCGACGCGGACGACCGGTACCTCACGCTCGTTCAGCGAACCGATCACCCAGTCCGCAGTGACGTCCTCCACGGACGTGATGACCAGGACGAGAGGAGCTGTCATCGGCTGCTCAGTCCGACTCGTAGTCGGTGGTGTTGTCGTCCTGCGTCTGCGGCTGCGGGGACTGCCCGTCGCCGCCGCCGGACATCGACGCGGTGCCCGTGGTCCTGTTCGTTCCGTGCTGGCCCATCTCCACCACCTGACCGGCGGCATCGGTGTACCGGGCGGTCTGCGTCTCCCCGTCGAGCGTCACCGCGGCGTACGACGGCGGGCCGACCGGGAGCCTGTCGGTGACCAGCCGCATCGCCCACGGAACCTGGGCCTGGGGTGCAAGCGTCGCCATGCGTTCGTCCTTTCCTCTTGCATCATGCGGATAGCCGGGCGGCTACCGCAGATGCAGAATCGCCCCCCGATAACGCCCGTGACCAGTACCGTTGATGCCGCGAACCGTGGCGGAATTGCCACGCTCCGTGACAAGAAGTCAGGGAAGGCGAGACGCGATGACCGGCAAAACCAGCAACCCGCACCTCGCACTGTGGATCGCGGCCACCGGCTTATCCCACGGCGAGATCGCCCGCCGTATTGCTGCCGAAGCCATCCGCCAGGGCCACCGGCAGATCGCCCCGGACGCCACCCGCATCCGCCGCTGGATCGACGGCGAACGCCCCCGCCCGCCCGTGCCCGCGCTTCTCGCGTCGGTGCTGTCCGAGGCGGTCAGTCAGCCGCTTACGCCGGGTGATCTGGGCCTGACGGCCGCCGGGCCCACACTGGATAGCATCCAGCTGCCGCTGCTGACCGAAGCAGCCGCACAGACCCTGGCCGGATGGACCCAGATGGATCTCTTCCTCGACCGCCGCGACACGCTCAAACTCGCCCTGGGTGCCCCGCTGATCCTCGCGGCCGAGCGGATGCTGGGCGGCACCGCTCGCCGGCTGAACCGCGACACCAAGGGCTTCGACACCGACACCACTGCCGCCCTGGAAGAGGTCACCGCGTTCTTTACGAAGGCCGACGCCTCCAAGGGAGGCGGCCTGTACCGCTCCGCGATCGTCGCCCAGCTCGCCGAAGTCGCCCGCCGCGTCCAGGACGGCGTCCCGCCGTCACTGAAGGCCCGGGTCTTCTCGGCGACCGCGGACCTGGCGGCCCTGGCCGGGTGGGTCAGCCACGACTGCGGCCGGTACGCCACCGCTCAGCGGTACTGGTCCTACGGCATCTACGCGGCCTCCGAAGCCCGGCAGCCAGACCGCGGGGTGGAGATCGTCACCCGCATGTCGCACCAGATGATCTACCTCGGCCATCCCGGCGACGCCCTCGGCCTGCTGGACGTCGCCGCGGCAAAGGCGAACCTGCCGGCCACCAGGGCCCTGGTCGCTTCCCAGACCGGCCGCGTCCATGCGGCCCTCGGTGACGAGCGCCAGGCCGAGCAGCACCTCGGCACCGCCGATGAGCTCGTGGCCGATGGCCTGGGCGATGATGTCCCGGAATGGGTGAGCTACTTCGACGCGGCAGAGCACGCCGGAGCACGCGCAGTCTCCGCCCGCGACCTCGCAGGGATCGGCCGACCGCGCCAGCCTGCGAGCGTTCACTTCACCGATGCCCTCGCGCTCAGGAAGCCTGGGTTCGAGCGGGCGCGCGTCATGGACCAGGTCGGGCTGGCGGCCGCGCTGTTCACCGAAGGCGACCCCGAGCAGGGCGCCGCGGCGGCCCATCAGGCGCTTGATGAGGCGGCCCGGATCGACTCCACTCTGGTGACTTCCCGGCTCAACACTCTGCTGGATGCCGCCCGCCTGTACCGGACCACCGCAGTGGACGAGGTCCGCGTCCTCGCGGCCGATCTCGCCAGTGCGCGGCCAACCGCTGTCGCCGCCTGAGACCATCGAGCCATGGGTAAGCACTCCCGGCCCGGGCCGCCGAACCAGCCGTCCCGCGCGGTGCCGCGCGTCTCCCCGGACGATCTGCTCGCGGGCTACGAGAAGCGACGCCGCCCGCCTCTCGACCAGCACCGCCTGCACCGCCCGTTCCATGGTGGTGGCGGGCACCTCCATCCTGATCAACCTCGGGCCTTGGAGGAGTGGAATGGGTTTTCGTACGAACCTGCCAGCACGGCGTTGAACCTCGCGGAGGCCCGGCGATGGGCGAACGAGCAGGTATCTGGCGAAGCCGGAAGCCAGCCGCCTTCCGCCGCGTAACCCTCTGAACGACGGCGGAGCTCGGGGCTTGCGACGTGGCGGGCATCATCTGCGGTATAGCCGACATCGCACCAAGAGGGGCACAACTGGCCTGCTGGTGCGCCGCACGTCTCGCACCGGTAATCGAGACTGGCCGCGTTCACGGGCGCCCACCACTGCAACCGCCTGATCGTGCGGGTCAGCGAGTCGGGGGAGTCGGCCAGGATCAGCAGCAGGACCGGGTGTGGGAAGAGGGCGAGCACTGCGCGGCGGTCTTCCAGGCGGCTTCGGCGGCCTTCCGCCCGGGGAGCGCTGCCTGGGCGGGCGGGGGGGGGGGGGGGGGGCGGGCGCGGCGGCCGCGGGGGCGCGGGGGGGGGGGGGCGGCAGGGCG
>NZ_JBHXFA010000023.1:3067-4133 GCF_042724175.1 Streptomyces sp. NPDC127084 | reverse complement strand
GTTGGGCCTGGGGCCCCCGCGGGCGGGGGTGAATCCCGGGGGGTTGCGCGCCCCCCCGGCGGGGGTGGCCGCGGGGGGGGGGGCGGCCGTCCACGCCCCGCGCATCGGGGTGGGGCGTGGACGGCTGCTGCTGGGCTACTCCTTCGGCGGCTTGTGACGGCGGAGAGTGCCCCGGTTGGTGAGGCTGGGGCGGCGGCCGTAGGGACAGGCCGCGTTGCGGCGGCCGTGCATAGTGAAGAACTTCCCACCGAGGGCGTGGCCGTTGACCTGCTTGGTTGTGCCGGAAACCGGCTTGGTGTTGGTGCGGTATCCGTCCGGCGTAAGGCGGGCTTCTCGGTCATGAGCGCTCCTCTGTTGTCCAGCTGGGGCAGTGCAGTACAGGGGCGGGGTAGACCTCGCGCATGACGGCGGAGAGGTCGGGGCAGGGGCGGACGGCCTCCTGGAGCGCGGTCGGGTCCATGGGGTGAAGCCACCCGTCACGCACGGACCAGCCGCACGCGCGCGGGTTGGGCTCGGCGGCCGTGGTGGCGAGGAGGACGGCGTTGAGCGTCGTGCTGCCCTCCAGCGCGAACACCAGCAGCATGCGCAGGGTGCTGAACTCGTCTTCGTCCAGGACGGCCAAGCGGAGAGGCGCCATCCCGATTGAGAGATCGGTACGGCCCGTGACGAACGCATCGTCGTTCCGCTCGACCACAAGATTCAACGTGTGTTCGCCGTCTCCGAGTGCCTGGAACACGGTGGCAAGGGTGGTCAGACTGCTGCTCATGGCGGCCGAGATGGCGGCGTCTCCGGGGTAGGCGAGCTCCGGGCGTGCGGGCATGAGGATTCCTTGGTGGGCGGTGGGCGGTGGGCCGGAAGCCGGCCTCACTGCGTCCCTGGGCACAATCACTGCTTAGCTGGCGCGCGGTTCGGTTCCGCCGATGCGTTGCACGGTGCGCGGCAGGGGGCGGCGAGCGCGCGCTCCGGGCCGGTCGGGCCCGGGGGGGGGGGGGGCCGGGGGCCGCGTGCTTGGTGTCGCCGATCGCGCCGGCGCCGGCGGCCCTCATGAAGGCGCTGTCGGTGAGCT
>NZ_JBHXFA010000023.1:0-3057 GCF_042724175.1 Streptomyces sp. NPDC127084 | reverse complement strand
CGGGCCGGGGGGGGGCCGCCCGCGGCCGCGGGCGGGGGGGCCCGGGGGGGGGGGGGGGGGGTGCCCGGCCGCACGGGGGTCTGTCAGCCGTGCGCGGCTGCGGCGGTGAGGGCGGGCAGCGCGAGCGCTTCCAGGGCGGCGGCCTGGTCGGCGTCGGTGAGGGTCTGTGCGGTCGACGTAATGGCCTGCATCACGCCTCCGGCGGTCATCTGACCGCCTCGGATGAAGTGGGAAAGGATCCGGTCCTTCGTTTCGGTGCCGATGCTGAGCGACTTGGTGACGTGCTCGATTGTCTTCGTCGGCTCGTCCAGCGGCTTCCCGGCGGCGGCCTCCATCTCGTGCATCCTGGCTTCGAGATACTCCCGTGACAGGAAGGTGCGTACGGCGTCCGTGGTCTTGGACGTGATCAGCTCAAGTGTCTTGCGCTGGGTCTGGCCGGACCAGGACACGACACCCTCTTCCTGCTTGCCTCCAAGGTGCACGGCGCGCATGACGTCCTTCGTGATGGTCATGCCGTTGCTGCACACCTGGAAGGTGGCACGCGGGGTGACGGTGTACGCCCCGGCCCCGACTTCGCTGTTGGTGATGACGAATCCAGCGTTGATCAGCGGGAGTTCGTCACCGCTGCGTCCGTCGAACGGGGAGCGGTAGCCCCGCAGCAGGTTGCGGGCCTGAATCGCGACTGCTTCGGACTCGACGCGCACATACATGCGCCGGTCGGTGAGGTCGCATCCTGTGATCCGGGTGGGGTGCCCGGACTTCTCCACCCCGTCCAAGGCAGCCACCAGCATGTCGAGGTTGTCCATCAACTTGTAGCTGTCGGACAGCAGCGCGCGGGCCGCACCCACGCTGGGGGGCATACCGGGGCTGCTCTCGCCCCGAAACGCGCGGAGCATGAAGCGGCGTTCCGGGCCCTCGCGGAGCCACGCGTTGACGTTCTCGTCCAGCAGCGGAACGTTTTCCGCGCGCATGCGGCGCAGGTAGGCCAACGGGATGCGGAGCTTGTCAGAGATCCCCTCGTCGGCAACGGCGGTGGGCCGGTAGATGCCATCGACGTCCGTCACACCGTCCTCGGTGATCAGAGACTCGACGCCTTCGACGTGGACATTGCCCTCCCGCATCCGCAGCGCGGACGCGGGGGCGATGACGTCCAGCTTCCGGTGCTGCCCGTCCTCCAGGATGCGGACCAGGTCGGACAGGTCGGCGTTGCGGGCGCCGGTGGTGGCGACGTGCGTAACGCGCTCGGCGAACTGCTGAGTCATGCGGTGTTCCCCTTTGCTGTTGGTCTCTGCGGGTCGGGGGGCGGAGCCACCGCCCCCCGACAACTTCAATAATAGTGTGTTTTAGGAGTAGGTAAACCCACCCCTGACCTGCACACTTAGACCGCAGCGCGATGCTCGGGAAGCGGAGTCAGGCTCTGGCGCCGCACCCTCGTCACAGCCGGTACCGCAATGCCGCCGATCACCTCGCACAGGTCGTAGGAGACGCTGTGAGCGCCGCCGACCGGATCGGCTTCAGCCCTGATCGCCTTCACCCAGTAGAGACCATGACGTCGTGTCAGGCTGCCGTGGTACCTGACCTTCTGCCACAGCACCGGACCCGCACTATGCGGGGCCAGACTCCGCGCCACCGCGAGCGCAAGATGATCTGAGGCCCCGTCGCCGACCACGTTCAGAATCGCGCGGTACACCGTCAGCCGATCCACCGGCACATCAGCCACCGCTCGTCCCGTGTGACCGGTGCGTACACCCATGGCCCAACCCAATTCGAAGAACGGTTGAACCATCTCGAACTGCTCCTGAGTCATCCTCAGGGCTTTCGGGTCACGCTTGCTGCGCACCAACTCACGCAGCGCATATCGGGCTTGCTCCTTCTCTGCGAGCGTGAGCGGGGCCCCGAGCTTCTGAGTAGGGGCTGCAATCTGTGTTTCTTCCATGATTTCCCTTCCTCCTGTCAGTGATACCTGGGCGGAATGGGGCGCCCTCCTAGGGCGCCCCATGTGCGTCAGCTCAGGAACCCGCGCGACCGGAGGAATTCGGCTGTGAGGAATGCGATTCCTTGGGGCTTGTAGATCTGCGGGAATCGCCGCAATTCAACGGCCATGCGACCTTCCTTGTCCGGGTCAATGAATTCCTGAACCAGCCGATAGGGCTCGTCGCCTGTCGGGATTTCCAGAACCACCGGACCGACAGCTTTGGTTTCGAAACGGATTCCGGTGTAGTTCTGATCCGAGTTGTGCACGATCTTCGCCCCGGAACGCTGGCACACGAGAGGCAGGAAGTTCGCGATAGTGCGGGCCCGAACGGCAAGGCCAGTCATGGGCGCGTCCTTCCCGCCCTGAACCCGCCGGACGATCCCGTCAGAGATCTTGATCTCCATAGTCTTCCCCTTCGTTGGTCTTCTGCGGTTCTCCCGGGGGTCGCCTCCCCCAGGACTTCAAATAATAGTGTGTCATGGCGCTGGAGGGAAGCCCCGTTGCGCTGCGTGTTGCGCCGGATGTTGCGCCTATGAGGTTGCGGTAGAAGTTGCGCTGCGCGTTGCGCTGACGTTCCGGGTCCGCTCGTGTCGTTGCTGGTCACACCGTCTTTGACTGTCGCACCGTTGGTGGACATCCCCTCTCTGTGTCCCTTGCTGTTTTCCTTGGTTGTGGTGTGGGTGGGTTGGGTGCTGGGGTCTTGTGGGGGATGGGGGTGGGGGTTTGGTGTGTTGCGCGTCGGCGGTGGCCTCCGCGCCCCGTTGTCCGGTCCTGCCGGGTGCCCCTCCCGGAGGGAGGGGGAGCGGTCAGCGGGTCGTGCCTCGGGCAGGACCCGCGTCCACGCACTGCCCTCTGTTCCTGGGACACCGACCCGGCAACCCCGAGTCTTCACGGTCTTTCACCTCCAAGCCCCGGAGGGGCCCCACCCACCTCCCCCGTCCCCTCCACACCCGAACACCCATCAAACCCACCCACCCCCAACCCCCATGACAAACCCTCAACCAAAACCCCAACCACCCACCCACACAAACAAACCAACCCACCCTCCCAACCGCGTGCCGGTGGCACGCACGTTATGGAAT